>CAMKAE010000236.1 GCA_946410395.1 uncultured Clostridia bacterium | reverse complement strand
ATGATGGTGCTGCCGCTGGTCGCCGCCATGGCGCTCAAGATCCTGTACACCCCCGACGAGGGCCCGGGCGTCCACATCCACGGCGCCATGGTCTATTACGCGCCGGAGGGCACCGACATCAGCCAGGTCATCACCGGCGCCTTTGTCATCACCGAGGCGCAGATCAACACCTGGCTGGTCATGATCTCCATCGCCGGCCTGTGCCTGTTCCTGACCCACGGCATGCAGGAGCGCTGCACCACGGTCCGCCAGCACCTGGCGGAGTGGCTGGTGGAGAAGGCGGAAGGCCTGATCCGGAGCAACATGGGGGACTTCCACCTGTATTTCACGCCCTTCATCATGGCCATGATGGGCCTGTCGCTCTTCTCCAGCCTGATGTCCCTGCTGGGGCTCTTCGCGCCGACCGGCGACCTGAGCGTGGTGTTCGGCTGGGCGATCCTGGTGTTCTTCATGATCCTCGCGGCCAAAGCCTGCTGCGGCCCGCGGGTGTTCATCCGGGACATGACCGCGGACGGGCCGGTGGTGACGGCCCTGAATGTCATCGGCGACCTAGCCACGCCGGTCTCGATGGCCTTCCGCCACTACGGCAACGTCATGAGCGGCGCGGTGATCTCCGTGCTGGTGGCCTCGGCACTGCAGGCGGTGTCCGCGGCGGTGTTCGGGGCGCTGGGCGAGGTCTTCCCGGTGCTGCAGATCGGCATTCCGGGCGTGCTGTCCATCTACTTCGACGTCTTCTCCGGCGGCCTGCAGGCGTTCATCTTCGCGATGCTGACTATGCTCTACGTGGGCGGCGGCTTCCCCCTGGAAGACTGGCTGAAGCGCCATCCCAAGCGGCAAGGCAAGCGCGCTGAGAAGGCTGTCTGATCTTAATTCGGAATTCGGAATTCGGAATTCGGAATTATCCGCGTCTCCCGCCCTCCGGGGCGATGACAATACTACCCAACTGAACGGAGGAAGAATCATGGAACTTGCATTGGGCATCATCCTGGGCTGCTGTGCGCTGGGCGCGGGCATTGCCATGATCGCCGGCATCGGCCCGGGCATCGGCGAAGGTAACGCCGTGGCCAAGGCCTGCGAAGCCATCGGCCGCCAGCCGGAGGCCAAGAGCGAGGTCACCTCGACCATGATCATGGGCTGCGCCATCGCGGAGACCACCGGTCTGTACGCCCTGGTCATCGCCATCCTGCTGATCTTTGTGGCCCCGAACTCTTTCGCGGCGATCCTGAAGAACATCAACCAGTGACAGACGGGGAGGCACCATGCAGTCACAGCAAATCATCACGGTCAACCTGTGGCAGGTGGTCATCTCGCTGTGCAACCTGTGCGTCCTGTTCCTGATCGTCAAGCACTTTCTCTACAAGCCCGTGAAGAAGGTGCTCGCGGCGCGCCAGGCCCATGTGGACGGCGTGTATGAACAGGCGGACGAGGCCCTTCGCCAGGCGGAAGCGCGCCGGGACGAGTGGTCCGAGAAGATGACCCATGCCCGGGAGGAGGCCGACGCCATCGTGCAGCGGGCCACCGAGCACGCGGGACGCTCCTCCGACGCGATCCTGGCGGACGCCCGCGCACAGGCTGCCGGCATCGTCCGGCAGGCGAAGGACGAGGCCCGGGCGACTCGAGCCCAGGCCGAGGAGGGCATCCGGCAGGAGATCGCGGGCGTGTCCGCCGAGCTGGCCGGGAAGCTCCTGGGCCGGGAGATCAACGAGCGGGATCACCGCAGCCTGATTGATTCGTTCATCGGGGAGATGGAGGACAGCCGTGGCGCAGATCAGTAAGGAATACGCGGCGGCGCTGTTTTCCATTGCCGAGGAGAAGGGCTGCACCGCCAAGTGGGCCGATGCCCTGCGGCAGATGGACGCGATCCTCCGGGACAATCCCCGGTATCTGGCCCTGCTGGGCTCGCCGGAGATCCCGCCGGAGGAGCGCCGGGAGTTGCTGACGCAGAGCTTCGGCGGCATCGCGGACCCGGAGATCATCTCCTTCGCGGCGCTGCTGTGCCGGCGGGGCCGGGCCCGGGAGCTGCCGGATGCCATTGCGCACTTCCGGCAGATGGCGGACATCCGCGCCCGGACCCGCGAGGCGAAGGTGACCAGCGCCGTGCCCCTCACGGAGGAAGAGAAAAAGCGCCTCGTGGCCGCGCTTGAAAAGCGCAGCGGCCTGAAGGTGACGCTTTCCTGCGCGGTGGACGCCTCCCTGATGGGCGGCATGATTGTGGAGATGGACGGCAGGGTGACCGACGGCAGTGTGCGCACGCGCCTGCGCAAGATAAAGGAAGTGATCGGCGGATGAGCAATCGTCCCGAGGAAATCAGCGCCATCATCCGGGAACAGATCCGGAACTACGACGCGCGCTTCGAGATGAAGGAGACCGGCACCGTCATGCTGGTGGGCGACGGCATCGCCAGCATTTACGGCCTGCGCTCCTGCATGGCCGGCGAGTTGCTGAGCTTTGAGGACGGCTCCGTGGGCCTGGCCCAGAACCTGGAGGAAGAGACCGTCTCGGCGGCGCTGCTCTCCGGCGGCGACGGCATTCACGAGGGCAGCAAGGTCCAGTGCACGGGCCGGGTGCTGAGCGTGCCGGTGGGCGAGAGCCTGCTGGGCCGCGTGGTGAACGCCCTGGGCCAGCCCATCGACGGCAAGGGGCCTGTGGACACCACGGCGACCCGGGCCATCGAGTCCCCCGCGCCGGGCATCATCGAGCGCAAGAGCGTGTCGGTGCCGCTGCACACGGGGATCAAGGCCATCGACTCCATGATTCCCATCGGCCGCGGCCAGCGCGAGCTCGTCATCGGCGACCGGCAGACCGGCAAGAGCGAGCTCGTCATCGACACGATCCTGAACCAGAAGGAGTCGGGCGTCAAGTGCATCTATGTGGCCATCGGACAGAAGCAGTCCACCGTGGCCCAGCTGGTGCGGGAGCTCAGCAGTCAGGGCGCGATGGCCTACACGATCGTGGTCTGCGCCTCGGCCTCGGAGTCTGCGGCCCTGCAGTACGTCGCGCCCTATGCCGGCTGCGCCATGGCGGAGTTCTTCCGCGAGCGGGGCGAGGACGTGCTGATCGTCTATGATGACCTGAGCAAGCACGCGGTGGCCTACCGGGCGCTGTCCCTGCTGATCCGGCGGCCGCCGGGCCGCGAGGCCTATCCGGGCGACGTGTTTTATCTGCACTCCCGCCTGCTGGAGCGGGCGGCGTGCGTCGCGCCGGAATACGGCGGCGGCTCCATCACGGCCCTGCCCCTGATCGAGACCCAGGCCGGCGACGTGTCCGCCTACATCCCCACCAACGTGATCTCGATCACCGACGGCCAGATCTTCCTGGAGACCGAGCTCTTCCACGCGGGCGTCATGCCGGCCATCAACCCGGGCATCTCCGTCAGCCGCGTGGGCG
>CAMKAE010000235.1 GCA_946410395.1 uncultured Clostridia bacterium | reverse complement strand
TTCGGGCTGGTAGCCGGAGATATCCACACCCGGATCCTGGAGCGGATGCGGGCGGTGCTGGCGGAAGATATGCAGTATCCCTATCTGATGCCCCACGCCGTCTGCCGCCTGGGAGAGGCCCGGGAGACCGCCCGGAACGCGGGAATGCTGCAAAGTCCACTGATCCATCTGGGCGGCAAAATGTGGGCGCTCCTTCCCTGGCTGGGCAGCTACGCCTTCCTGGCGCTGGAGCGTTTTCTGAAGCTGCGCTGCGCAAGACGCCTGGGCCTCAGGGGGCTGAACGCCAGGCGGCCCTACTATATCCAGTTCACCATGGACGCGGATGAGAAGACCTTCTACGCTGTGACCCGGGAGGAAGCAGCAAAGGAGCTTGACCCACTGGAGCTGGTGTACCCCAAGGAGATTCCGGTCTTTGAGAAGTATGACGAATATGTGCCGCCTGAGTTGGTGCGGAAGGGCTTTGCGTACGGGGTGCTGGATGTGGACGGCATGAAGCGGCGGGTTCTTTCCTGGGAAAAAGTCGGAGGTGACTGGAATGACCAATGAGCCGAAGCGCTATATGACCTATGAAGAATATCTGGTGAAGATCCGGCAGGGTATTGTCACAAAGGACGGCCACTGCCCGGTGACGCCCCTTCTGCTGATGCTGCAGGGACGGTGGAAATCCCAGCTCATGTATGAACTGTGTATCTATGACACCGTCCGCTTCGGGCAGCTGAAGAAGGATCTGCCCGGCATCACCAACACCATGCTGACCAAGGCCTTGCGGGAGCTGGAGGAGGACGGACTCATCAGCCGGGAACAGTTCAACGAAATCCCGCCCCATGTGGAGTATTCCCTGACCCAGATGGGCCGGGATCTGCTGCCTGTGTTCTACGCCATCATGAACTGGGGTTTTCAATATGAGGACAGGCTGTATGGCCGCAGCGATGAAGAGAGGCGAGAAAAATGATCGTAAAGGAAATCGAAGTCAAGGACATTCTGACGAAGACCAACCTGCCGGTGTCGGACTTTGCTGTCAACCCCTATGTGGGCTGCACCCACGCCTGCAAATACTGCTATGCCAGCTTCATGAAGCGCTTCACCAACCATCCGGAGCCCTGGGGCGAGTTTGTGGACGTGAAGACCTGGCCCGCCATCGACAGGCCCGGCAGATACGCGGGCAAGGAGGCCTTCTTCTGCTCGGTGACGGACCCCTATCAGCCGCTGGAGCAGAAATACGGCCGCACCCGCGCCTTGCTGGAGCAGCTGCTGCCCACCGGGATCAGCATCAGCATCTCCACCAAGTCCGACCTGATCCTGCGCGACCTGGACCTGATCCGGCAATTCCCCAGCGCCCACGTGTCTTGGTCCACCAACACGCTGGACGAGGGCTTCCGCAGGGAGATGGACCGGGCGGTGAGCATCGAGCGCAGGCTGGAGGCCATGCGGCAGTTCTATGAGGCGGGCATCCAGTCCACCTGCTTCATCTCGCCCATCTTTCCGGGCATCACGGACGTGATCCCCGTCATCGAGCGGGCGAAGCGTCAGTGCAACCTGGTCTGGCTGGAAAACCTGAACCTCCGCGGAGACTACAAAAAGCGCATCCTTGACTGGGTTCATGAGCACCATCCGGAGCTGGACGGCCTGTACCATGAGATCTACACGAAAAAGAGCCGCGAATACTGGACGCGGCTGGATCAGGAAATCCGGGAATACACGGCCCTGGAGGGCATGCTGTATCTCCGGGACGACGACCAGCACCGCGCCCCCTTCGGCGAGCCGCCGGTGGTCTGCAATTATTTCTATCACGAGGAAGTCCGGAAATCCGCAAAAAAGCTAAAGGAGTAAGCCTTGCACGACATCTGGAACCCCTGGCACGGCTGCCGGAGATGCAGCGAGGGCTGCGAAAACTGCTATATGTACTTCCTGGACGCGCAGCGTGGCCAGGACGGCGGCGTCATCTACCGCACGGACTCGGGCTTCCGCTATCCGCTGTCACGGGATAAAAGCGGCGCCTACAAGGTGAAAAGCGGCGAGATGCTGCGGGTGTGCATGACCTCGGATTTCTTCCTGGAGGAGGCGGACCTGTGGCGGCCGGAAGCCTGGGATATCATGCATCAGCGGCCGGATGTGAAGATCTTTCTGCTTACCAAGCGCTCGGAGCGGGTGCGGGCCTGCCTGCCGCCCGACTGGGGTGACGGCTGGGAGAACGTGATGCTGAACGTCACCTGCGAGAACCAGCGCCGGGCAGACGAGCGGATTCCGATCCTGCTGGAGCTTCCCTTCAAGCACAAGGGCATCATGTGCGCCCCCTTCATCGGTCCGGTGAGCATCCGGAAATACCTGCCCGAGGGACAAATCGAGCAGGTCCTT
Source organism: uncultured Clostridia bacterium (assembly GCA_946410395.1). Taxonomy (GTDB): domain Bacteria; phylum Bacillota; class Clostridia; order Christensenellales; family Aristaeellaceae; genus RUG11272. Next base: position 1,070 of record CAMKAE010000235.1, on the reverse strand, counting down.
TGCGATGGCGAAAACTACGGCGGCGCCCGCCCCTGCCATTACGAATGGGTGAAGCAGCTGCACGACGAGTGCGCGGAATACAATGTGACCTTCGTCTTCTGCGGCACCGGACGGTGCTTTGTGAAGGACGGGAAAGCCTACCGGCTGGAGGGCAGCCTGCAGAGCGAGCAGGCGGGCAAGTCCGGCCTGAGCTTCCCCGGAAAGCCCATCGATTTCAAACTGACGGACCGCCTCGGCTGCCCCATCCCCGAAGACCAGCTGTACAAGCCGTATTTCGGCGAGCGCTGCCAAAGGTGCGGCATGCGCCTGTGCTGCAACGGGTGCAGCCGGTGCGGGAGGTGCGGGGTGCAGACCACGAGGGGCAAATTGGAATAACGAAAACCAACAGGTATCCCGATCAACTGGATCTGTACATCTGTTTCCTGTTTTTATGGATGCAGAAAACCTTTCACTGCCTGGCAGAATTCTTCGGGCAGCTGGCCCTGCGGAGAATGACCGCATCCCTCGATCAGATATAATTCTTTTCTTGGAGCCGTAATAACATCCATGTAATCCTCTACCAATCCGACCGGACAGATCCAGTCGCATGAACCTGATATAAACATCACCGGCATCTGATATGCATCTCCTGTTTCGAGCGCGTTAAAATCCTTCACTCCGGCAAGCGGTTTCTCCACCAGTTCTTCATAATGCTCCATGCTGGCATCATCCATCAACGCACGAATCTGGAAAGCATACCATCTCATATCATCCACTCCGAGGATGGGACTGGTAAGCGCCGCCATGGTTGAGATATCTTTTGTGACCGTCTGCGGATGATACGGCTCAACCTTTGCTCTCAATTTCATCAGGTTCGCCAGGTTCATATCAGCCATAAAATTCTCATAGGATGCTTCCATTTCCGTTGTATCATCGCCGTTTGCACGCGCCCGGGCAAGAGCATCCTCATAAGAATAAATCTCGTCGGAATAGTTTCTTGTATTCACAGATTGGCCTATGCCGATGTAGGTGGATACTTTTTCAGGATGAGCCAGCGCATATCTGCTTCCGAGCATGGTTCCGTATGAGTG
>CAMKAE010000234.1 GCA_946410395.1 uncultured Clostridia bacterium | reverse complement strand
TGGTGGTTCCTGCGGCTTCACCTGCTGCAGGGCATGCTCAAGCGCAACACGGATTATTCCCGCTTTGGCCTCAAGAACCGGATCCTGCTGCGCGCAACCCACCTGATGGGCCTCCCCTTCACCACGAAGTGGAAAACCGCACGCTATGAAAAGATCTCCACGAAATACAAAACCGGCAATGACCTGTGCATGTCCAACGGCGCATTTGAGCTGATGATGCACATCTGGCACCCGGAGCAGTTCGCGGAGCTGACCGATGCGGATTTTGAAGGCCTCAAGGTCAAGATCCCCGTGAAGTACGACGAAGTGCTGACCATCCTCTTCGGCCCGGATTACATGACCCCGCCGCCGCCGGAGGAGCGCGTCGCCAAGCATCTGGACGTGTGACAAATTAGCGAGAGGAAAACGCAAACACCTTAGCGTGCACTGGCTGAACAGATGAACATGCAGTTATGCCCCCTGTATTCCGGCTCCAGCGGGAACGCGCTCTTTGTCCAGTACGGCGAGACCCGCGTGCTGGTGGACGCCGGAAAATCCGGCAAGATGATCACCGACGCCCTGCGCTTTATCGGCGTGGACCCGGCATCCATCAACGCGATCCTCATCACCCACGAGCACTCGGACCACATTGCCGGGGCCGGCATCCTGGCCCGGAAGCTGAAGGTCCCCGTCTATGCAACACACGGCACATGGGCGGCCATGGCCGGCAAGATCGGTCCGGTACCGGAGGATTTCCGGAGGGAAATCGAGTCCGGCAGCGACCTGCTGATCGGCAAGCTGGGCATCACCTCCTTTCCCATTCCCCACGACGCCGCGGAGCCGGTCGGTTACCGTTTCTGGGGCGGAAGCGTTTCCGCGGCGACCGTGACTGATCTGGGATATTTCACCGACATGGTGATGAGCGCCGTGCGCGGCACCGACCTTGTGCTGCTGGAATCCAACCATGACCCGGATATGCTCAAGGCCAACGATCACTACAGTCAGGCGCTGAAGCGCCGGATCCTGGGCAATCACGGTCATCTCTCCAACGAGGCCTGCGCCGAAGCGGCCGTCCGGCTGGCGGACACCGGCGTCCGCAACCTGATCCTGGGCCATCTCTCCGGGGAGAACAATACCCCGCGCCTGGCCCTGACGACCACCGAAACCCGCTGCGAGCTCGAGGGCATCCGGCTGGGTGAAGATCTGTGCATCGACATCGCCTACCGCGACCGGGTGGGCGGCGTGTATACCCTGACCCCCAGGGATCCCTGGGCCGAGTAAGAGAAAGAGGAGGTGAAAGACATGATCCTGCTGTCGCTGCAGGGGGTCCGGAAAAGCTTCGGCACCAACGAAGTCCTGCGGGACGTGTCTTTCACGCTGCAAAACGGCGAGCGCATGGGCCTTGTCGGCGTCAACGGCAGCGGCAAGTCCACGCTGATGAAAATCATCGCGGGCCTGGAGTCCGCCGACGACGGCACCATCACCATGCAGAAGGGGTTGCGCTTTGGCTATCTGGCCCAGCAGGGCGAGGTCGATCCGGAGCGGACCGTGCTGGAGGAACTCGAAAGCGTTTTCGCGCCCGTGGTTGCCATGGAGGCGCAGCTGCGCAAGCTGGAGACCGACATGGCGGAGGCCGCCGGCAATGAATTGCTTCTCAGGCGTCTGGGGAGCCAGTACGACCAGTTGACCCGCGATTTCGAGCGTGCCAACGGCTATGGCTGGAAATCTCAGGTGCAGGGCGTGCTGGCGGGCCTGGGCTTCCGGAAGGAACAGCAGCAGCAAAAGGCTTCCCTGCTCTCCGGCGGTGAGCGGACCCGGCTGTGTCTGGGCCGCATGCTGCTGACGGAGCCGGATGTCCTGCTGCTCGACGAGCCCACCAACCACCTGGACCTCAAAGCCATCAGCTGGCTGGAAAACTATCTGCAGTCCTGGCGCGGCGCCGTGCTGCTCATCAGCCACGACCGTTATTTCATGGATCACGTCTGCGGCCGCATAGCGGAGCTGCTCTTCGGCCGCGTGGAGTGCTATTCCGGCAACTACACCGAATACATGGCCCAGCGGACGGAGCGCTTCGAGATCCGGATGAAGGCCTGGCAACTGCAGCAGAAGGAGATTGCCCGGCAGGAGGCCATCATCGCCCGGTACCGCTCCTTCAACCGCGAGAAGAGCATCAAGGCCGCCGAGAGCAAGGAAAAGCGCCTGGAAAAGGTGGAACGCCTGGAGAAGCCCACGGACGAGAGCGCCATCCGCTTCCGCTTTGACGTTCGCCGCCGCACCGGCGACGACGTGCTGATGGCCGAAGAGCTGCGCAAGGGCTTTGACGGCCGCACCCTGTTCGAGCATGTGAAGCTGCATCTGCGGGCCGGGGACCGCTGCGCGCTGATCGGCGACAACGGCGTTGGCAAAACCACCCTGCTGCGCTGCATCGTCGGCGAGGAAAAGCCTGATGGCGGTGTGATCCGCTTTGGCGCGGGCGTGGACATCGGCTATTACGACCAGCACCAGGCGAAGCTGCACAACGGCAAGACCGTGCTGGACGAGGTCTGGGACGATTTCCGGCGCCTGGATCAGACCGAAGTCCGGGGCGCGCTGGGGCTGTTCCTCTTCACAGGCGACGATGTGCTCATGCCCGTCGGGACGCTTTCCGGCGGCGAAAAGGGCCGTGTGGCCCTCACCAAGCTGATGCTGCACAAGGACAACCTGCTCCTGCTCGACGAGCCGACCAACCACCTGGACATGGACAGCCGCGAGGTGCTCGAGCAGGCCCTGCAGGACTTCCCGGGCACGATCCTGGCCATCAGCCACGACCGGTATTTCATCAACAAGTTCGCGGAGAAGGTGCTGGTGCTCACTCCGGACGGTCTGCAGGAGTACCTGGGCAATTACGACGATTACTTTGAGAAGATCAACCGGGAGCTGCCCCCGGACGGCGACATCGCCGGCGTGACCCGCACGCAGCAGGACAAGGAAAAGCGGAAAACCCGCGAAGCCATGCAGCGGGAGAAGGAGCGCAGGCAGCTGCTCAAGGACGCGGAGGACGCGGTGATGCGGGCTGAGCAGGAGGCCGCGGAAATGGAGGCGCGCCTGGCCGATCCGGCTGTCTGGCAGGACCCCGTCAGCGCCGCGGCCCTGACAAAAGCCTACCAGCAGAAGAAGGACGAGGTGGCCGATCTCTACGCCCGTTGGGAGGCCCTGGAAGCGGAGGCTGAGCCATGAACATTGTGCTGGTGGAGCCGGAGATCCCCCAAAACACCGGCAACATTGCCCGGACCTGCGCGGCCACCGGTGCGGCGCTCCATCTGATCCGTCCCCTGGGCTTCTCCCTGGACGACCGCTACATGCGCCGGGCCGGGCTGGACTACTGGTTCCTGATGCGCTATCAGGTGTACGACGATCTCGGAGACTTCTTCCGGAAAAACCCCGGCGCGCGGTGCTGGTACGCGTCCACCAAAGCGCCCCG
>CAMKAE010000233.1 GCA_946410395.1 uncultured Clostridia bacterium | reverse complement strand
CGGGGGTGTACAGGATCTTGAGCGCCATGGCGGCGACCAGCGGCAGCACCATCATCAGGATCAGCAGGATGTCCACGAGCCGGCCGGAACGCTTTGCTCTCGGCTTTGCGGTTTCCTCACTCAAGCGTCTCACCTCCCGCCGCGTCGTTCTTCTGTTCCCTGTGGGTCAGGGGATACAGGCGGATCGGGATCTGCGGAATCAGCAGCATGATCATCACCGCCCAGGGGTTGAAGCATTTCACCGTGAAGGCCAGCGCCAGCACGCCGCCGTGCAGCAGCAGACGTCCCTGCTGGGAGAGCCGGATCAGGTTCCGGGCGCCCTTCTCGTCCCGCGCCACTGCCTTCTCCACCGTCAGGCAGATCAGCAGGAAATTCCCGACGCCGACCGCATAGCCCAGCAGGCTTCCCCACAGGCAGGTCAGGTCCCAATAGCGGAACAGCGCAAAGACCAGGTTGAGAACCAGCCCCAGCGCGGCCGTTCCCAGCGCGACCCAGGCCACGGTCTTCCGGCTCGCCTCACTGAGCTTCGGCATGCGGCGCCTCCCTTGCATCATCATAGCCTATATATGCTACCGGTTTTGCGGCGGCTTGTCAACCGCTTTTTGCAGCCCGGCATCCGGGAGGGTGAAAGTCTCCTCCGTCATTACGGGGATCCCCGCCGCCAGCAGCATCTCGGTGAAGATGCCGTTTCCCTCCGTCAGCCCGCCGTCAAAGCGGCCGTTGTGGATCACCCCGAGACCGCAGGAGGGGCTGCGGGCCTTGAGCACCGCCATCGTGCAGCCCCGCTCCCGGCAGATGCGCAGGGCTTCCTCCGCGCCTCTGCGGAAGGCCTCCGTCACGTCCTCGCCGTCGCAGTTGACCACGCGCCCGCCGAGGCGCTCGCTCGGCTTGCGCGGCGTGGGCAGGCCGCCCAGCACCTCCGGGCACACCGGCACCGCCTCCCCGGCCTCCGCCAGGCGGCAGACCGCCGGCGCCGGCTTGCTCGCCCCGTCCATCCGGCAAGGGACCCCTGTCAGGCACGCGCTCACCAGGATCATGCGCATCCCTCCTCCGTCCGCTTTCATTCGCCCCTGCGGGCCCGGTTTCCTGCCTGCCGCGCCCTGGTGCGGAAAAGATTCCCGCGGGGACCCCGTTTCCGCCAAAATCTGGCTCTTGACACAGGGCATACCGGCGGCTATAATGCAATCCGCGTGCTACAGCCTGAATATGCGCAAGTCCTGCGGCTCCCCGTGGAAGCGGTCGTGCCGGAGGTCCGGGCTGTTCCGGCCAAAGTGGGGTTTCATTCCTGTTTTGCCGTTCGTTCCGGCGTTTCGGTGGGTTTCTCGTCTCCGATCGCCGCATCTTTGCCCGCCCGGGTGGCGGTTGCTTTCTGAGGAGGATGTACATGAAACTGGTTCTGTGCCCGCGGTGCGAGCTGAACTATATCACCGGCAGCGAGGAATACTGCAAGGTCTGCCTTTCAGAGATGAAAGGCGCAGCCCGCAGCGAGGAGACGGAGCTGTGCTCGGTGTGCAACGAGAATCCGGTGCTGCCGGGCCGCGACGTATGCGCCATGTGCCTGCGGGAGATGGAGGAGCAGAGCGGCGCTGATCCCAGCGCGGACGGGGGCGCGGGCGCGCAGGCGGACGAGATCGTTGAGATGGACTCCGTGACCCAGATGGATGAGATTCTCCCCGAGATGAAGGATGAGATGGGCGAGGAATACGGCAGCATGCAGAACGCCCTAAGCCTGGAGCGGGTACGGGAGGACGAGGAAAAGGAGCAGGACGAGGCCGAGGCCGAGGAGGAAGGCTGAAGCCGGAGAGGTGAATTGATGAAGCTGTTTGCCATCGCGGACCTGCATCTGCCCGGGGGCGACGACAAGCCCATGGACGTGTTCGGACCGCAGTGGGACGGGCATTTTGAGCGGATCAGCGCCGACTGGCGGGCGCGCGTGCGCCCGGAGGACCTCGTGCTGATCCCCGGGGACATCTCCTGGGCCATGCAGCTGGACCACGCCGTGCCGGACCTGGCGGCCATCGGCGCGCTGCCGGGGCGCAAGCTGCTGATCAAGGGCAACCACGACTACTGGTGGTCCTCGCTGACCCGGGTCCGGGAGATCCTGCCGGCGGGGATGGATGCCCTGCAGCACAGCGCGGCGGACGTCGGCCCGTGGGTGATCTGCGGGACGCGGGGCTGGATGTTCCCCACCGGGGACACGCCATTGGGCGAGGAGGACGAGCGGGTGTACCGCCGGGAGCTGCTGCGGCTGGAGATGGCGCTGAGCGACGCGGATCGCCTGGCCGCTGGCCGGCCCGTCGTCGCCATGCTGCACTATCCGCCCCTCTACGACAGCCAGCGCGACACCGCCTTCACCGAGCTGCTCACCGCGCACGGGGTCCACACCGCGGTCTACGGCCACCTGCACGGGGCCGGGATCCGCGCAGGCTTCACCGGCACGCACCGGGGCGTCCGCTATCTGCTGACCTCCTGCGACAGTCTGGACTTCACCCTTGTGGAACTGAACATGAACGCCTGACCGACTGCGGTCAGGTTTTTTGTGTCTTTTCCCTTCAACCGTGCAGGAATCCGCGCGCCGCCGTCGAAATGATGAAATAGACAGAGTGCCGTTTGCCCTTTTTCCGTTGATATTGAAACTGAACATGAACCGGAGTGAGGAGGCCGCGCGAGATGGAACGCAACGTGATCACCAACATGATTCTGCAGAACGCCATGGTGCTCTATGGCCAGCCCAAGTGGACCTTCGGCAAGAACACCTGCAATACCTATGAGGTCTTCGTGGAGTATTTCCGCACGGAGAGCGGAAACCTGCTGCCAGCCTGGCCCATTCTGGAGATCATCGAGCAGGACGAAGCCATGACCATGCTCTTCTCCACCACCCTGCTGTGGGAGGCCGTGCAGCGCACCATCGAGATCAGCCGCAACGCCAACAGCCACCTGCACCTGTCCCTGAACCTGCTGCCCAGGTTCGCCGAGAGCGAAAACTTCATGCAGCAGGTGGAGGACTGCCTGGCCAAGACGGGCTTCGATCCCAAGCGGCTGCAGTTTGAGGTCAGCGAGCTGCAGGACCTCAACGACGAAGGCGCCGCGCACCTCAACGCCCTGCGGGACAAGTACGGCATCTCGCTGGTGATGGGCAACTTCGGCACCAAGCACACCAACATGCCGCTGCTGCGCAAGGTGCACTTCGACGGGCTGGAGCTGGACAAGAGCTATTCCCAGTTCATCCCCGGCGATGACATGACCGCCAAGATCATCATTGCCATCCAGCAGATGGCCGACACCACGGACATGTTCGTCTGCGCGAAGGGCATCGAGAACCAGGAGCAGTTCGAGTTCTACGAGGAGATCGGCATCTACAAGGGCCAGGGTCCGATGATCGGCGACCCGATGCCCCTGGACGAGCTGGAAAAGTTCATCAAGCGCTACGCCCTGCCCATCGG
>CAMKAE010000232.1 GCA_946410395.1 uncultured Clostridia bacterium | reverse complement strand
GTGCTGACCGCCACCGGCCACGATCACACCAGCGTCAAGCCCCACCTGTACAATTTCTTCCGGCTGCTCTTCGGGGCCGAAAGCCGCTGACGGTTCCCGGAGCAAAACAAATTATTTATTATTGTGGTATCTATTCAGTCGTACGCTTTTGCTTTTGCTAAAACCCCTCTGTCGCTGCGGCGACATCTCCCCTTTACTGTGAAAATACGAAGTATTTTCATTCATGGTGTTAAATAGTACTTCGTACTATTTATGGATATTTCAGGGGAGACAAGGGTTTAAAGTTACTTGAAGCCTCCCTTGAAAGGGGAGGGGGACCGCTTGCGGTGGAGAGGTTTCCATGCACGATCGAATCGTTACAAAAACGCTTCGCTTTTCACAGTTACGCATGCCACGGCATGGGCTTCGCGGCAGCTTCCGACCAGGGCTGCGCCAGTGCCTCCCGCAGCAGCAGCCAGAAATACGCGTCGTCCACGGTTTCCCGCCGGCAGCGCCGCTAAAACGCAAAGATGACGCCCACCGCAGCGGAAAGCACGATGAAGATCACCGGATGCCATTTCAGCTTCTTCAGGCCGATGAAGACCAGCACCGCGAGCACCCACGCCTTCCAGATGAACAGGTCGTCCGGCCGCCAGGTGGCGGTGAAGCGCGCGATGTCCACCAGCGCAATGCGGACCACATTCAGCCCCGCGGCGGAGATCATGGCCAGGGAGGCCGGCCGCAAGCCGTAGAAGGCGCCTTCCACCAGGGGGTTGGCGCGGAACCGCTCCAGGAACCGGGCGATGATCAGGATGATGATCACGCAGGGCGTCGCCAGGGCCAGGCTGGCCAGGATGCCGCCCGGAATCCCTCCCACCTGATAGCCGGCATAGGTGGACATGTTGATGCCGATGGGGCCGGGCGTGGACTCGGAGATGGCGATCATGTCCGCAATGTCCCCGTGGCTGAACCAGTCCGGATGGGTGTCGCTCATCTCATACAGGAAGGGCAGGGTGGCCAGGCCGCCGCCGACGGAAAACAGGCCTGTCTTGAAGAAGGACACCATCAGGGTCAGCAGTTTCACCTGTCCGCACCGCCCTTCCGGCTGTTGCGCGCCATGGAGATCAGGACTCCCGCCGCGCCTGCCAGGATCACCAGCACCGCCGCCGGGATCTTCACCGGCAGGTACGCCGAGGAGACCTGCAGCGCGAACACCGCCAGGTAGATGCCCAGCGCCAGAGGATCCACCACCGACTTCTTCCACAGCCGCAGGATGGCCTGGAAAATCAGCACGCACACGCAGACCCGGATGCCGGCAAAGGCGTGCTGCACCACCGGCTCCTGCGCGAAATTCCGCAGGAACATGGCGATGACCAGAATGATGATTACCGGCAGTGTCAGAAAGCCCGCGGTAGCCGCCAGCGCGCCCCGGACGCCGGCCCGTTTGACGCCGATGAACGTCGAGACATTCAGGGCGATGACCCCCGGTGTGCACTGCCCCACGGCGAAATAGTCCCGGAGCTCGTCCATGGTGGTCCAGCCCCGTTTGTTCACCAGCTCCCGCTCCAGGATGGGCAGCATCGCATAGCCGCCCCCGAAGGTGACGCCGCCGATTTTCGCAAACGTCCAGTAAAGGTCCAGCAATCTGTTCATGTCTTCCTCCGCTCCTGATCTGACAGGTATCCTGCCCGGCTATGATTCCATGTCCGCGGCCCGGATTCCTGCCAGACGCACCCGCGCCGCAGGCTGATCATTTCCTCACAATCGTTGCGTACAGGACTGCCATCTGATAGAATGAGAGCACAAAATCGGTCAAGGGAGGGATCCGCATGACCCTGATGGAAGCCATCGAGGCCCGTCACTCCGTCCGCGCCTACACGGACAGGCCCATTCCCCCGGAAATCCGGGCGGAGCTGGACCGGTGCGCGCAGGCGTGCAGCCGGGAGGGCCGGCTGCACATCACCGTCCGCTATGACGACCCGGACGGCTTTGACTCCCGCCTGGCGCACTATGGCAGCTTCCGCAATGTGCGCAACTACATCGTGCTCGCGGGCGAAAAAAACGCAGACTTCAATCTGCGCTGCGGCTATTACGGGGAAAAGCTGGTGCTGCAGGCGCAGCAGCTGGGCCTCAACACCTGCTGGGCTGCCCTGACCTTCAGCAAGAAGAACGTCCGCGCGCTGCTCTCCCCCGGGGAGAGCCTGTGCATGGTCATCGCCCTGGGCTACGGCGAGACCCAGGGCAAGCCGCACAAGGGGAAGACCTATGACCAGGTGGCCGAGGGCGAAGGTGCGCCGGACTGGTTCCGGGCGGGCGTGGAGGCCGCGCTGCTGGCCCCCACCGCCGTCAACCAGCAGAAGTTCCGCTTCGCCTATGCGGACGGCAGGGCCACGCTGCGGGCCCGTGGCCTGGGCACCTGCCTGCGCACGGACCTGGGCATCGTGCTGTATCACTTCGAGGCCGTCTCCGGCCGCAGACCGGACGTGCTGTGATCCTGCTTTTCGCGCTGAAAGAACCACGCAAGCAGGGGGTTGCACCCGAAGGTCCAGGGCGATCGGAAAGCCCTGGTCGCGCCCGCAGGCGCGAAATCCCTGCTTTCAGACTAGCGTTTTTTCGGTAAGCTGTATGAAAAGCCTGCGCATCAAGTCAGATACGGCAGCAGATTCCGGAAGACGATGGCGTAGGCTTCGGCGTACATGTGCACGCCGTCGATGGCGAACACCGCCTTCTGCTCCCCGTTTTCGTCGGTCAGGCCTTCGTTGCAGTCGATATACCGGCAGCCGAATTCCGCGGCCAGCGCCTCCACCCTGCGGTTGCAAGCGGCGATGTTCTCCCGGGTGCGCTCCTTGAGCATGGCGCGCTGACCCTCGTCCTGATCCGGCAGGTGCCGGTTGGTCGGATAGTAGGCCATGCAGAAGATCTGCGTCTGCGGCAGGCGCTCCCGGGCGATCCGCAAAATCTCCCGGTAGTTGTCGGTCAGATGGTCCATCCAGGCGCTGCCGTACACCCGGTCCGTCATGTCGTTGGTGCCGATGTTGATGAACACCTTCGACGGCGCCAGGTCCAGCAGCACCGTGTCGATCTCCCGGAGGAAATCGTCGGTGGTGGTGCCGCCGATCCCGCGGTTGTAGACCGGGAGCGTGATCCCCGCGCTGCGGGCCATCTCGCAGACGGGGAACATCTCCATCAGGGAGGAGCCCGTGAAGAGGATCCCGCCCTTGGGCGCCATCGCGTTCAGCGTCCTGTAGTTCCGGACCTTCATGGCCTGATCTGCGCGCATGCGCGCCATCATCCGCGCGGAGAATTCCGCCTCCGCTTCCCGTCGGAGCGCTTCCCGCTCCGCTGCCGTGATCGCCATCTGTTCATTCTCCTTTTGCTGTCTTGCTTTTTCTCAGTTAAGTGCGCTAAATGGCAACAAGGGGATTTCGCGGTCTGCGGACCGCGACCAGGGCTTTGTTTAGACCGGTAAGATAG
>CAMKAE010000231.1 GCA_946410395.1 uncultured Clostridia bacterium | reverse complement strand
GGCGGCGAGCAGCAGCGCGTCTGCGTGGCGCGCGCGCTGATCAATCATCCAGAGATCATCCTTGCGGACGAGCCCACCGGCAATCTGGACGAGACCAACGAAAACATTGTGCTGGGGCTCTTCCGCCAGCTGCACAGGGAGGGCACCACCCTGATCGTCGTTACCCACGATCCGGAGGTGGCCGAAGCCGCCCAGCGCACCATCGTGCTTGAGCACGGCCGTCTGGTCCGCGAGGTCATCAACGATCATTTCGAGGCATAATGCGATGAAAAAACGGGATATCGTATTTGGGCTCTCCCTCGGTCTTCTGGGCATTATACTGGCCGTCGGCGCACAAACCTTCGCCAGTCCCTGTGTTCACGCAGACGGCAGCGCCGCAATGTGTGCGCCGGTCAGAACCTGGCTGAACGTGGAGGGTGGAATCATTGCCGTGCTGGCAGGGCTTTCGATGATCCGGCCCTCAGCCGTGATACAAGGATTAGCCGCCATCGGCGGATTGCTGACCATTCTGGCGCCGGGCGTCCTGGTCCCGATCTGCAGGTCGGACATGATGGCCTGTCAGCGGGTGACGCGCCCCACCGCGCTGGTCATCGGCGCGCTGATCCTGGTGGTCTCCCTGTGGTGGCTCGGGCTGACACTGGCTGCGAAGAAGCGGGAGGCCCGCTCATGACGCCCCGGAAGCTGCCCCTGCGGAATCTTCTCCGGCACCCCGGGCGTACAACTGCTCTGACAGTGCTCGTGGCGTTTCTTGCGCTGTCCCTGTTCGCTGGCTCTGCGATCGTCATGAGCCTGAACAACGGCCTCCACAGCCTGGAAAACCGTCTGGGCGCGGATCTGATCGTGGTCCCGGCAACTGCCCGCGGAAAAGTCGACCCTGAAAAGATCTATCTTCAGGGTACAACTGGCTATTACTACATGAGCGCTGCCAAGCTTGATGAGATTCGCGGGATGGACGGCGTCGAGCAGGCTTCCGGCCAGGTGTATCTGGCCAGCCTCCGCGCGGACTGCTGCTCCGTGCCGATTCAGGTCATCGGGTTTGACCCTGAGACGGATTTCACGATCCAGCCCTGGATCGGAGAACGGCTGAAGACCGGTCTCGGGGATCTGGAGGTTGTGGCTGGCAGCCGGGTCAACGCCGGGATCAACGAAACGATCCGCATCTACGGGCAGTCCTGCCTGGTTGTCGCGCGCCTGGCCCCCACCGGCACCGGCCTGGATACAGCGGTCTACTGCACGATGGACACCATGGCAACCCTGCTGCAGGCTGCCCGCGATCTGAACCACGACCTGAAGATCGACGGCGATCCGGCACAGGTCGTCTCTGCCGTCTATGTGAAGGCTGCCCCCGGTCAGGCGGACCGTCTGGCCACGCGGATCAAGCAGACCCGCAGCCCGAAGGTCGCGGTCATTCAGACCCGGACCGTCACCACCGATGTGGAGCAGTCCCTCGGTGGCGTGGCGCACACCATCAAGGCCCTGATCGTCTGCATATGGATCCTGGCGCTGATCCTGCTGACGGCTGCCTTCCTGCTGCTGGGCGGGGAGCGCAGACGGGAGTTCGCCACCCTGCGGGCGCTGGGCATGTCCCGCGGCGGACTGGCCGGGCTGGCGCTGAAGGAAGCGCTGCTGGTGTCCCTCTTCGGCGGAGTGATCGGGATCGGCCTCGCGCTGCTCTTCCTCATCCCCTTCTCGGGGCTGACCGAGAGCGCGCTGAATCTGCCCTTCCTGCAGCCCAGCTGGCAAAGCATGATGCTCCTGGCCGCCGTGACCCTGCTGGCGGTCTGTGCCGCGGGACCTCTGGCCTCCATGCTCTCCGCGCGCCGCCTGAGGCGGGTGGACATCGGCACGATCATGAGGGAGGGAAACTGACATGGAGCTCACCGCATCCGGCCTTGCCCGCCGTTTTCTCCGCCGCTCCGGAGACACCGGCGCCTTTGAGGCGGTCCGCCCGGTGAACCTGACCCTGCGCGGTGGGGAGATGACCGTCCTGACCGGCCGATCCGGCAGCGGGAAGACGACCCTTCTGACCATGCTCGCGGGGCTGCTCACGCCCTCCGCAGGGACGGCTACCCTCGACGGCCGGGATCTGTACAGCCTCGCGGATGCCGATCTTTCACGGCTGCGCGCCCGTCATTTTGCCGTCGTTCCCCAGGGAGCCTCCGTCATTTCCTCCCTGACCGTGATGGAAAACATCCTTTTCCCGGCCGCGCTGTCCCATCAAATACCGCCTGTGCAGGCGGCAGAGGCGCTCATGGAGCGGCTGGGAATCCGGCACCTGCGGAACGCGGATCCCGGGGAGCTCTCCGGCGGCGAGCTTCGCCGCATGGCGGTCACCCGCGCGCTGGCCGGGCAGCCTGATTTCATCTTCGCAGACGAGCCGACGGCTGATCTCGACGACGAGAATACCGCCCTGGTGCTGACCCTCCTGCGGGAAGCCGCGCAAAAAGGCACGTCCGTCTTTGTGGTCACCCACGAAAGGGACGCGGCTGCCTACGCCGACCGCGTGCTGCACATGGACGCGGGAAGCCTGACAGCTGTGCAGCAGATCTGAGCTGTTTTTCGGTTGTACCTGCACCGGAGAAGCCTGCGGAAAACCGCACCCGCCATCCCATCACGGACCCCCGGACTCCTCCTCCTTTCTTGCTTTGAATGAATATACAAACACATTCAGACAGATGGTTTTTCGGGTAGAGTACGGCCTGGAGGCTGCCCGCCGCACGCCGCAGTTCTCCAAGCGCTGAGAACCCGCATTTTCCAAGGCTTTTCGACCCCCGGCTGCTGTTGCGGCCGGGAGTTTTGCTGTATATGCGTTTCGGTCTTAGGCAGGATGTACGGCCCACGTGTCGAAGCAATCATTATCGGCACAAACCGGAGAGAATGATCTCGCGGGTGCGCGAGCCGGGAACAAACGGCTATGTCGAATCGTCAAGTTATTTGAATCTTTTTTCTTCCGGACAGTGCCATTTCCGGTTCTGAGGACATATAGTAGATGAGGGGGAAGAACCGGATGAAGCGTGAAGACGCACAGCCCTGCTCAATGAATGGAGAATATGCTGGTTCCGGTCACTTGATGATGATGAGAGGAGCGATGACCATGAAGCGCATGGTGCTGGTTTGCCTGATGATCCTGTGTATGATACTTTCAGGATTGACCTGCGCCGCAGGAGAGGACTCATTCGATCCTGATATACCGGCGTCTGTGAAGCGCGAGGGTCATCGCTATTTCATGAGGCCGTCCTCTCGTGACGGCGTGGATGAATTTCTCTCGATCATCGGAGAGATTCGTGGAGATGGCCTCCTGCACGGAGCGGATTTCAGTGCTGAAACTTGCTATAATGTTACCCCCGAACGCGTTGCCGCAGAATCAGACATCCGGATTTTCCAGTACAGCAAGACAGCCGCCTCTTTTGCGCTGGTGGATGGCAAAGTGTATGAGATCTGTCGATGGTTTGGCGGGTTTGGCTTTTTTGAC
>CAMKAE010000230.1 GCA_946410395.1 uncultured Clostridia bacterium | reverse complement strand
CTCGGTGGTGTTGCCCACGGGGTTGAACTCAAAGTCGATGTCGTCCGGGACCGCGCCCCAGGTGGACAGCGCGATGACCGGCATCAGCTTTTCGATGACCGGGCGCAGGAAAGCTTCCTGCTCCTGCCGGATCTTGTCGTAATAGTTGGTCAGGTCGCTCTCGCCGGTGGCGTTCATGCCGGCGGGGGAGCGGCCGAACAGCTTGGTGACCGGGATCTCGGCCGCGCCGGCGATGTCCAGCATGAACATTTCGTAGACGTCCGAAACGCCGGTGAAGGCGTACTGCGTGGTCTGCAGGTCGTCCTCCTTGTCCATCACGTTCATACCCATGTTGGACTGCAGGAAGTTCTGCATGGCCAGCGTGGCATAAAGCTCCCTCTGGGTGCGGGCGTCGGTGGTCATCAGCATCTGGCCCAGGTCCGCCATTTTGTAGGTGCGGATGTTGGCCTGGAAGATGAGCTGCGCGATGTTTTCACTGGAGGTGTTGCGCTTGTTGAGCTCGGTGAAGATGTGCTCGATCTCGCTCATGCCCCAGTAGTTTTCGCTCATCCGCTCGATGTACGGGAGCTCACGGCCGGTGAAGCGCACCACGCGGGAGTGGTGCACCCGCACGCCGGAGCCCTGGCCGCTGTCCGAAAGCGCGAAGGTGTAATACTCCGGCAGGCCGTAGTCCGGGTCGTTGATGTCGGTCACAAGGTTCCCGTCCGGGTAGATGCCGCTCCAGCGGTCGGCGACGATCAGGCCCTTGAAGGACCCGGGCATCACAAGCCTGAGGTCCAGAGGCTGGTCCAGCATGTCCTCCTGGCCGTCGATGGCGATCACGCCGGCCGCGCCGCCGAAGAGCCGGCCCCACTTGAGGCCCTCGAGGATCCGCTGCTTCAGGTGCGTGCGGCGCTCGGTGGTCTCGTAGGCCTTGATCTGGTCCGGCTGGATCTGACTGACGAGGGAATACCAGTTCTTGGTCATGTCCTCGGGGATGGTGTCGATCACGCGGCTGGCGATCCAGTCGTTGCGGTACATCGACTGCAGCTTGGCGTAGTCCTGGGTGATGCGGGTGATGGGATATTCCGAAGCCTCCATCAGGTTGGGCTGCCCGAAGCCCAGGCGGGCGAAGGGATTGGAATAGCTGTCGAATACTTGCCTGTCCTGCGCCTGCGTCCGCGGAGGCCGGTTCCTGTCCGTCGGCTGCCGGATCGCGTGTTTTCGGTTTCCCTTGTGCATCCTTTGTTCCTCCTGTGCGGGGATAAGAAAACCGCCGCCTCTTCAGGCAGCGGGTGGTGTGCGGTATCGTTTCAGGCGGACGCGAGCATCTGCCGCATCCTGACCACGGTATGCACGAAATACCGAAGCGCGTCCATGGCGTGGTCGTTCTGTTTGATGGGGCGTTCCGCGCCGGTCTGGGCGGCGGCTTTTTCATCCCAGGCGTAAGCGCCGAATTCCTTCAGCGTGCATTCGCACCGGGCGTTGATCTTCAGCCGGCCCATGCCGAGCAGGGTGCCCACGTCCCGGATGCCGTTCAGGACGTCGTTGTCCGCCTCCCGCACCCGGTAGCCGGCCTGCCGGAGCGCCACGCGGAAGGACAGGGCGGAGGGGTCGATGATCACCGACTCCGTTTCTTCCCGCGGGGAAAAGGCTTGCAGGTCGTCGCAGAATTCCGCGTCCGTTTTCTGGCGGACCTCTTTCCGTCCGTCGTAGTAAAATTCATCGTCCACGTACACCGTGCGCTCTTCCGGATCGTGGAGGATCTTCAGGAACACCATCGGGTTTGCGGTGCCGTAGTCCACGGCGACATACGGAATGGACCGCTGGCGGACGTCATCCGGCAGCGGCCCCGGGTACGTGTTCTTTTCCCGGCTGAAATTCCGGTAGACCAGCCCTTCGGCCAGCGTCCACCGCCCCATGATGAAGCGGTCGAACCACACCGTTCCCGCGTACTCGATCTCAAGGTTGCGGACGAGCTCCGGGGCCAGGAACGGATTGTCGTACAGCGTGTAGGTCTGGTGGTAAATGTCCGCCCCGCTGTCCAGGAACTGCTTCAGCCAGTGCGTGGGCGTTTCCGGGTTGCAGGTGCCGTCAAAACGGCTGTCCGGGCGGTCCAGACGGGATTTGAGCATCTGGAAGATGGATTCGTCCCAGGTGGCCACCTCGTCGCCGTAGCAGTATTCGATGGCCGAGCCGCGCAGCGCGTCCACCCGCGCCTTGTTGTCGGCGGCCAGCACGTAGCACTTTTTGCCGAACATCCGGGTGGCCCCCGTCGTCTGGGACACGTTGCCCACCAGGGACATGCCCCAGATCCGCTGCATGGGGTCGATGATGTTCTTCTGCACCGTCAGCTTGGTATGGCCCAGGATCACGATCAGGCCGCTGCCGGTGGTGGCCATGATCCGCTTGGGGATCACGAAATAATCCATGAACGTCTTGCCGGAACGGGTGGCGCCGGTCTTGAAGTTCCAGCGGTGGGTGGCGTTCTGGAAATACTCTTTCTGTTTTTCGCTAAAAGGCACTGTCGATCTCTCCCAGGATTTCCCGTGCTTCCTTCAGGGCGTCGGAATCGGTGTCCGGATCCAGCAGGGCGATGCGGCGCTCCAGCAGCTCCACGCGCTTCTTGGCCAGCGCCAGCGCGTCGGGATCCGGCCGGTTGTTGCGCCACAGGCCGGGCCTGCGGTTCCGCAGCCAGAAGATCAGCGACGTCGGGTCCGGCGGCATGTGCTTTTTGTAGGTTCTCCGGTGGGTGGTTTCGCCGTCTTTCTCGGAAACAGTCACTTCCGTCACCGTCTCGGTGTAATCATATCCCAAAGCGCGCTTGAGCAGCGCGTTCTCCACCTCGAAGTCGATGGGGGCGCGGCCCTTTTTTAGGGCCTCGCAAATATCGCAATGATCGTTTTTCCACCGGTATAGGGTCGCGATATTGATCTCCATATTCGCGGCGATCTGTTCGTCGGTCAGGCCGTCACGGGCCCAGCCTTCGATCCGCTTTAGGCCATCCGGCGTCAGCCAGGCCTGATATTTCCCTTTCGCAATAGCGCTTCACCTCCATGGCGTAAAGCCGTGCGATAAAAAACCGCCGCCCTTCGCGGGGTGGCGGATGAGCCTGTTTGCTTGGCTATTCATCTTCGTAGCGATTCCTCTCCTAAAAAAGGCCGCTTGTTGCGGCCTTTTCCTCGCGGCCGGCGACAGTACATATCGCTTAAACTTTCGTTCGGTAACGCGAGTATACAGCGGATTTCTCCCTGCATATTCATTATATGCCACTATTGACCAAACGTCAACCGGATTTTGCACACATCGCTGTCCAACACTTCCCAGACGGATGCCATAAAAAAGCCACCCCAGGCGCGCCCGCGGGCCCGGGATGACTGTATGCGTTCCGGCGGCGGCTGAAGGAGAGCCCCAAACACGCCGCCGAGGGAGGTAACCAGGGAAACGGCGCCAGCCCGCATAGCGGAGCTTCCAACCGCCGGTCCGCACGATACCATTATACGGACGGATGCG
>CAMKAE010000229.1 GCA_946410395.1 uncultured Clostridia bacterium | reverse complement strand
CTGCGCCACGTGTACACGCCCCATGCGCAGGCCGTCTTCGCGGGAACGGACGCGCTCCTGATCCCCGCGGGCGAGCGTGGTGCTTCGGATCTTGCGCGTTTTCGCGCCGCCTGGCCGGATCTCCGGGACCCGTGCTGGAACCCGGGGCTCTCCGACGAACAGGCTGACTATCGGTTCAGGGAGGCAACCGTATGAACGTGGAGAACATGGAAAAACGCCTGTGGGAAATCCCCGGCACGGTTTCGTTCTGGTGCGAGGACACCGCTGACGGCACCTTCGTCGCGTATCAGGCACAGACGCCCGTGGTGGCCGCGAGCGTCATCAAGCTGTGTGTCATGGCCGAAGCCTTCCGCAGGCGGGAGGAGGGTACGCTGGATTTCAGCGAACCCGTCACGATCCGCCCGGAAGACCGCCTGCCCTCCTGCGGTGCCCTGACCTATCTGCACGAGGGCATCACCGTCACCCTCGGCGATCTCGTGACCCTGATGATCATCCTCTCGGACAACACCGCCACCAATCTGCTGATCGACCGGCTGGGAATTGAGCCCGTCAACCGGTTCATGCGGGAAATCGGTCTGTCCGAGCAAACGCAGCTGCGGCGCAAGCTTTTCATGCCCGAGCTGTCCGCCAGAGGCATCGAGAACACCGTCACCGCCGCGGACATGGCGCTGCTGCTCAAACGGATCCTGAACCGGCAGCTGGTGAACGAAAAAGCGTCGGACGAGATGCTGCGGCTGCTCGGGCAGCAGCGGCTCAACGGCAAAATGCCCTTCTTCCTGTCGCCGAAGGGCATCAAAACCGCGCACAAAACTGGCGAGGATCAGGGTATCACCCACGACGTGGGCATCATCCTGACCGATGCGCCGAAGATCTTCTGCTTTCTCTCCGAGAAGACCGATGTCCCCGCCGCGGAGAGGGCCCTGCAGGATCTGGCCCTGATGGCCGTGGAAGACTGATACGCAAAACGCTCCGCCGCGAGACGGAGCGCTGTTTTTATCGGTTGAGTTCGTCAAGCGTCAGGGAGAAGGCCGGGACGCAGGAGCGCATGAAGTCCTCAGCTTCCGGGAGGTTCAGCGCATGGATGGATTTGAGGATGCTCTCCGCAGCGGCGTCGAACTCCAGGTTGCCGGCCCGCTGCTCCTCCAGGCAGTGAATGTAGGCACTGATACGGTCGGCCGCCTTGACCAGCGCAGCGGCCTGCGTGCCGCTCTCCCGCAGGCTGGCGCCGATCTCTTCGCGCACGGCATCCGGAAGCATTGCGCACAGGCGCTCCTTTGCGGTCTCTTCCACGGTCTTGTACGCGTCCCGCAGGTCTGAGGAATGGTATTTGACCGGCGTGGGCAGATCGCCGGTCAGCACCTCGGATGCGTCGTGATAGACCGCCAGGGTCACCACGTGCTCCGGGTCAACGTCCCGCCCGTACCGGTCCCGGGCCGTCACCGCCAGTGCGTGCGCGATCATCGCCACCTGCAGGGAGTGCTCGGCGTCGTTCTCCGGCTGGGTATTGCGCATCAGGCTCCAGCGCCGGATCAGCCGCAGCCGGGCCATATAGGCAAAGAATTCATTCATGTTTTGTCATCCTCTGTCTTTTCTGGGTTCGGATCAAAAGAAAACAGACGGCGTTCTGCAGTGACAGACCGGCGTCTGTTTTCGTGAATGCATCAGATCAGTTCGCCGTTCCAGTCCATCTCGGTCATCATCCGCTCCGCGAAGACCGAGAGCACTTCCTCGTCCTCGGCCGAAAAGCGGTCCGACACGGGGCTGTCGATGTCCATCACGCCGATGATGACGCCGTTCCCGTCGCGCAGCGGCAGGACGATCTCGCTCCGGGATGCGCTGTCACAGGCGATGTGCCCCGGAAAGGCGTGCACGTCCGCCACGCGCTGCACCCGGCCCTCTGCGACGGCTGTCCCGCACACGCCCTTGCCGGCTGCAATCACGGTGCAGGCGGGCTTTCCCTGGAAGGGACCGAGATAGAGTGTGCCGTCCTTCAGCAGATAAAAGCCGGCCCAGTTGATCTCCGGCAGGCTCTGCCACAGCAGCGCGGCCGCGTTGGCCATCACAGGCAGCGGCTTCCTGCAGCCCTCCGCCAGCGCAGCGATCTGTTCGATTATCAGCTTGTCCATCGGTTTTTCTCCTCCGGCCGTCCGCCGGTCAGCGCAGCACGCGGTAGAGCGAGACCACCTTGCCCAGGATCGTCACATCGTCGGTGATGATGGGATCCATGGCGCTGTTTTCCGGCTGCAGGCGGAAATGCCCGTTCTCCTTGTAGAAGCGCTTGACCGTGGCGCTGTCGTCGATCATGGCCACCACGATCTCGCCGTTGTTGGCCTCCTGCTGGCTGCGCACGATGATGTGGTCGCCGTCCAGAATGCCCGCCTCGATCATGCTGTCGCCGTGCACCTTCAGCACAAAATGCTCGCCGTCCCCCAGCATGTCCTCCGGCAGGGCAATATACTCGTCCAGGTTCTCCTCGGCCAGGATCGGCATGCCCGCGGTGACATGGCCGAGCACAGGCACCGCTGTGGCGGAAGCCCTTGCGATGTCTCCGGTGACCTCCATGGCCCGGGGCTTCATGGCGTCCCGGTGCAGCAGGCCCTTTTTCTCCAGCCGCTGTAGATGCCCGTGCACGGTGGATGTGGATTTCAGCCCCACCGCGTTGGCGATCTCCCGCACGGACGGCGGATAGCCCTTTGACTGGATTTCGCTCCGGATGAAATCAAGGATGCGCTGCTGGTTGTCTCCCCGTGGCCGCTGCATGCCCTCACCGCCTTCTCATGATGTCCGGAACCATCATAGCATACTTCGGCGGAAAAATCAAACATATGTTCCCATTTGTTTTTTCATTTCAGGCTTGCTATAAGGTTGCTGTTTACTGCTGTTCTCCGTACGGGATCCCGAGCTCGTCCAGGCGCGCATGCCGCGTCTCCGGGTCGTCAATGACCAGCACTTTGGTGCCGCGCGGCAGATGGGTCCAGAGCCAGTATGCGTTGATCCCGCCCTCGCCCGGCGTTCGGGCGACCCGTACGCATCCGTGGCTGGCCTTGGTCCCCAGCGCGGCTTCCTGCGCCGCAAGGCCGTCCGGGATGCCGGCGCGCGTCTTCCAGCCCACCTGATGGATCAGGTTCGGGCCGTCGATCCGGATCGGATACTGATAGGTGACGCCTTCATCGGCGAACTTGCTCCAACGGGTGCCCGTGAGATACGCGCCGGCCCGGGTTTCGCTGTGGAGCGCGTGCTCGCCCGCAGCCTGCAGGCCGGTGGAGATCTTCGCCTCCCCGATGCAGCGGCCCTCTGCATAGACCCGGAGTACTTGCTCCTGCTTGTCCACCACAACCCCGTAGCGCGTGTTCGGATACCGCACCGTCAGCTGGTCCTGCCGGACCCAGCCCTCGGTAAACTCACCGGTGCCGTGGTTCCAGGTCCCGACGCGGGCCCAGCCGTCCTCGCACAACTCCAGCACCGTCAGGGCCACGGTGTCCCGGTAAGCGTCTCCCACGACTTC
>CAMKAE010000228.1 GCA_946410395.1 uncultured Clostridia bacterium | reverse complement strand
GAGGTCACCCCCAAGAACCTGCGCATGCGCAAGCGCACCCTGAGCGCCGGCGACCGCGCCCGCGCCTGGCGCACCCAGCAGAATTGAAAAGCGCGCAAAACTAACACACGCCGCCCGGGCTTCATCGCGCCCGGGCGGCGTTTTTTCGCGTTCTTCAGTCTGCTGCCCGCTCATCGGCGAAGAAGCGGACGGTGGGGCCGGTGGCCGAGTGCTCCAGCACGGCGGTCCAGTCGGCGGTGTTCATCCACTGCAGGCGCGGACTGTCGCAGCGGACCTCCGGCTTCCAGGCGCCGCCGCGCATGCTGTTCACGGCCGAGAGCGTGCAGGCCTCCCCCGCCGCGTCCACGCCGGAGAGGGTGTACACCGCGTGGAGGGTCGTCTTCCCCGAGGGCGCGACGCGCTGGGTGTCGCAGGCGCCGGGCTGTACCGCGCCTTTGAAGAGCTCCGAATCGCACCAGCCGGTGAAGAACACCTCCCGGACGAGGCCGTCGTCCTCCCGGTGCTCCCGCACGCCGTTGATGACCACCCGCACGCTGAACCAGGGCCGCTGTCCCCGCAGGAAGGCCATGGCGGAATCCAGCACGGCGTTCATCTGCTCCTCGCTGCCGCCGTGGCCCATGTCCCGGACCAGCAGCAGCCGGCTCTGCCCGGGGAGATAGGCGGCGTTGGCCCGCACGGAATAGGTGTAATCCACCACCTGATCCGCCGTGCCGTGGAGGATCAGCACCGGGCCAGCATAGCGCTCCAGGTCCAGGTAGATGTCCGTCGCGGCGGCTTCCTCGTGGAAGGCCCGGCCCAGGCGCAGCAGGCCCTCCAGCACCTCCGGGGGATCGGCGGGGTCGTAGTGCGCACCGCCCAGGCAGCCCCGGCGGGCGTGATCGGGGATGCACAGCGCCGGGAAGACCATCACCAGCCGGTGAATGGGCACCGGGGAAAAGCCCGCGGTGATCCCCGCCACCGCGCCGCCCTGGCTGTAGCCCATCAGGGAGAGGCGCGCCGGGTCCACCCGCGGATGCGCCGCCGCGTACGCGATGACCCGCAGCAGGTCCTCCCGCTCCGTGCGCAGGGACATGGCCGTGGTGTCGCCGTCGCTCTTCGCCTCCGGCGGAATGTCCGCCCGGCTGCCGCCGCAGAAGCTGAACGTGAAGGCGGCAAAGCCCGCCGCAGCGAGGCGCTCGCAGACGGGAAGGTTGTCCGTCAGGCAGCCGGAATAGCCGTGGCAGACGATCACCGCCGGCCTTTTCTCCTCCCCCTCGGGCAGGACGGCCATCCCGCGGATGGTCAGGCCGTCGCGGTCACAGGTGAATGCTTGCTTCGTCATGGTGTTGCGCTCCCTTCCGCTTGTTCTTCCGGATGAAAATGGGCAAAGACCGCCTGCGCCGCCGCGGCCGTCATCCCCGGCGTGGCCGCCAGCTCCTTCCGGGACGCCGCCCGCACGGCCTTGACGCTCCCGAAGTGCTTCAGCAGGGCCTTGCGCCGCTGGGGACCGATGCCCTCGATGTCCTCCAGCGCCGAGTGGGTGAAGGCCTTGTCCCGCAGCGTCCGGTGGTGGGTGATCGCTGTGCGGTGGGCCTCGTCGCGGATGCGCTGCACCAGCTGCAGCTCCGGCGTCCGGTGGTCCAGCAGGATGGGCTCCTCCGCGTCCGGCAGCCAGATGGCCTCGAGCTTTTCCGCCAGGCCGAACATGGGCACCTCCGCCCCGAGCGCCCTCAGCGCGTCCATGGCGAAGCGCACCTGCTGCGGACCGCCGTCGATGAGCACCAGGTCCGGCAGGTCGGAAAACTTACCTCCCTGCGCCGGCAGGCCCTGGGCTTCCCGCTCGGCCTTCTCCCGCAGGCCGTGGGCAAAGCGCCGGCCCAGCACCTCGTTGAGGGAGGCGAAGTCGTTGGCGCCCTCCACGGTCCTGATGCGGAACTGCCGGTACTCCTTTTTGGCCGGCGCGCCGTCGATGAACACCACCATCGAGCCCACGGACAGCACGCCCTGTGTGTTGGAGATGTCATAGCCCTCGATGCGCCGGGGGTAGCGGTCCAGGCCGAGGATCCGGCCCAGGCTGGCCGCGGCGCCGCTGGTGCGCTCCTCCCGGACCGCCGCCCGGGCGTTGCGCTTCTCCAGGGCGTCCCGGGCGTTCTTCTCCGCCAGCAGCACCAGGTCGTGCTTCTCGCCGCGCTTGGGCGTGGCCAGGGTCACGGCGCTGCCCTTCTGCTGCCGGAGCCACTGCTCGAGCTGCTCGGTCATGCCCTCGGGCAGGGCCTGCACCAGCACGTGCCGGGGGATCAGCGTGCCCTCGCTGTACACCTGGGTCAGGAAGTCCGCCAGCACCTCGCCGGGGTCCTCCCCGCCCTCCCGCTCCAGCAGGAAATGGTCGCCGCCCAGCATCCGGCCGCCCCGGACATAGATGATCTGCGCCATGGCGTCCAGGCCGTCCCCGGCCAGGGCGATGATGTCCTGCTCGCTGCGGTCCGTGCGGATGGCGATCTGCCGCTCCATCAGGCCCTTCACGTCCCGGATCTTGTCGCGGATCACGGCGGCCTGCTCGTATTCCATCTTCTCCGCCGCGGCGTTCATCCGGGCGGTGAGCTTGTCGATCACCAGGCCGTAGTCCCCGTTGAGGAAGGACAGCACGCCGTCCATCATGTCCCAGTACTCCGCCTCGGAGCACTTCCCCGCGCAGGGCGCCAGGCACTTGCCGATGTCATGGTTGATGCAGGGGCGCTCCGGCTTCGCAAGAGGCAGCTTCTTGCGGCAGGTGCGCAGGGGGAACACGTCCCGCACCGCGTCGATGATCTGCTTGACGGCGGTGGCCCCGATGTAGGGCCCGAAGTAGCGCGCCCCGTCCTTCTGCATGCGCCGCGCCAGCGTCAGCCGGGGAAAGGGCTCCTTCAGGTTCAGGCGCAGGTACGGATAGTGCTTGTCGTCCTTGAGGAGAATGTTGTAGTAGGGCTTGTGCTCCTTGATCAGGTTGCACTCCAGGCACAGGGCCTCCAGGTTGCTCTCGCACAGCAGGATGTCAAAGTCCGCGATGTGGGAGATCATGGCGGCCACCTTGGGGGTGTGCTCGGTGTCGCGGAAATAGGACCGCACCCGGTTCTTCAGGTTCACGGCCTTGCCCACGTAGATGATGGTCCCGGCGGCGTCCTTCATCAGGTAGCAGCCGGGGCTCTCCGGGAGCATGGAGATCTTGAGTTCGAGGTTTTCACCCCAGTTGATTCTGGACACAGGGAGCGCCTCCCGTTATTCTCTTCGGATCCGGTGATTATCAAACGATGGTTTGGCAAATCGTAACTATTCAGTCCTTCCAGGGGACCCCTCCACCGCAAGCGGTCCCCCTCCCCTTTCAGTGGAGGCTTTGAGTAACTTTAGACCCCTGTCTCCCCTGAAATAACCATAAATAGTACGAAGTACTATTTAACACCATGAATGAAAATACTTCGTATTTTCACAGTAAAGGGGAGATGTCGCCACAGCGACAGAAGGGTTTTAGCCAAAGCGAATCGTACGACTGAATAGATACAGCAAATCATAATTTGTCAAATCGTAATTTGC
>CAMKAE010000227.1 GCA_946410395.1 uncultured Clostridia bacterium | reverse complement strand
GTGCGGGTGTCGATGGAGGAGGTGGCCTCGTCCAGGATCAGGCAGGGCGGGTCCGCCACCGCGGCCCGGGCGATGGCCAGCAGCTGCCGCTGGCCCTGGGACAGGTTGGCGCCGTCGCCCCGGAGCATGGTGTTGTAGCCGTCGGGCAGGCGGCGGATGAAACCGTCGGCGTTGGCCTGCTTCGCAGCCTCGATACACTCTTCGTCCGTGGCGTCCAGGCGGCCGTAGCGGATGTTGTCCATCACGGTGCCGGTGAACAGGTGGGTGTCCTGCAGCACCATGCCCAGGGAGCGCCGGAGGTCATCCTTCTTGATCTTGTTGATGTTGATCTCGTCGTAGCGGATCTTGCCGTCCTGGATGTCGTAGAAGCGGTTGATCAGGTTGGTGATCGTGGTCTTGCCGGCGCCGGTGCCGCCGACGAAGGCGATCTTCTGGCCGGGCTCGGCGTAAAGGGTGATGTTGTGCAGCACGGTCTTCTCCGGCGTGTAGCCGAAGTCCACGTCGTTGAAGGTGACGCCGCCCTGCAGGCGCACATAGGTGACGCTGCCGTCCGCGCTGTGCGGATGCTTCCAGGCCCAGACGCCGGTGCGCTCCTCGGTCTCGGTCAGGGTGCCGTCGGGCAGCTCCTTCGCGTTGACCAGCTGCACATAGCCCTGGTCTGCCTCCGGCGCTTCATCCATCAGGTCGAAGATCCGGCGGGCGCCGGCCATGGCCATGACGATGGCGTTCATCTGCTGGCTTACCTCGGCGATGGGCCGGGAGAAGTTGCGGTTCAGGGTCAGGAAAGCCACCAGCTCGCCCAGCTTCAGGGGAATGATGCCCGCGATGGAGGCGGCCGCCCCGGCCACGGCGCAGATCACATAGCTGATGTGCCCCAGGTTGTTGTTGATGGGGCCCATGACGTTCACGGTGGCGTTGGCGGTGGTGGCGGCGTCCCGCAGCTCCTCGTTCAGCTGGGCGAAGGCTTCCTTGGCCTGCTCTTCATGGTTGAAGACCTTGATGACCTTCTGGCCGGATGTCATCTCCTCAATGTAACCGTTGAGCTGGCCGAGGGTCTGCTGCTGGCGGACGAAGCCCTTGCCTGCCCGGCTGGCCAGCTTGGCGGAGACCAGCATCGTCACCCCCAGCAGCACCAGGGACACCAGGGTCAGCTGCCAGCTCATGGTGACCATGGACACAAAGGTCATCACGATGGTCACCAGCGAGTTGACGAAGGTGGGCAGACTCTGGCCCACCAGCTGCCGCAGGGTGTCCACGTCATTGGTGTAGATGGACATGATGTCGCCGTGGGCGTGGGTGTCAAAATACTTGATGGGCAGGCGCTGCATCTTTCCGAAGATCTCCTTGCGCAGGGAGCGCATGGTGCCCTGGGAGATGTAGGTCATGCTCAGGTTGGTCACATAGTTGGCGGCAATGCCGACTGCCAGGATGATGGCTAGACGAAGCAGGGCGCCGGCCAGCCTGGGGAGGCCCTCCTCCGGGCTCATGACGGTCTTGGCCGCTTCGCCGCTCTCTTCGGAAGCGGTCGCCGCGTCCGCGGCCCGGGCGGCGATCTCGGCGTTCTCGGTCCCGTTCTGCTGCCCGTAGCGGATCATGGGGGAGATGTAGTCATCGATCAGCGTGCGGGTGAAAAGGGTGCCCTGGAGGGTGCACCAGGTGTTGACGCCGATGAGCAGCACCACCATCACGACCAGCGCCGCATAGCGCTTCATCACGAACTGCAGCACGCGCTTGAGATAGATCCCCTGGCCCTTCATGGACTGCCGGGGCGCAAACTGGCCTCTGCGGGTCATACCTGATCACCTCCGATCTGCTCGGGCCGGTCGAAGTCGCCGCCGCCCTGGGTCTGGGTCTCGTAGATCTCCTGATAAATCTCGTTGGTCTTGAGCAGTTCCTCATGGGGCGCAAAACCGCTGACCGCGCCATCCTCCAGCACGAGGATCCGGTCCGCGTCCTGAACGGAGGAAATGCGCTGGGCGATGATCAGCTTGGTGGTGCCGGGGATCACCTCCCGGAAGGCCTTGCGGATCTTCGCGTCGGTGGCGGTATCCACGGCGGAGGTGGAGTCGTCGAGAATCAGCACCTTGGGGGACTTGAGCAGGGCCCGGGCAATGCACAGACGCTGCTTCTGGCCGCCGGAGACGTTGCTGCCTCCCTGTTCGATGTGCGTCTCATAGCCCTCGGGCATCCGGTCGATGAACTCGTCGGCACAGGCCGCGGCGCAGGCGGCCTGACACTCCTCGAGCGTGGCGTCCTCCTTGCCCCAGCGCAGGTTGTCCAGAATGGTTCCGGAGAAGAGGACGTTCTTCTGCAGCACCACGGACACGTTGTTGCGCAGCGCTTCCAGGTCGTATGCGCGCACATCCTTTCCGCCCACGCGGACCGTGCCCTCGCTGACGTCATACAGGCGGGAGACGAGGCTCACCAGGGAGCTCTTGCCGGAGCCGGTGCCGCCGATGATGCCGATGGTCTCGCCGCTGGCAATGTGCAGGTCAATGTCCTTGAGCACCGCCTCGCCGCTGCCCTGCTTGTAGGCGAAGGTCACATGGTCGAAGTCGATGGAGCCGTCCGCCACCTGCATCTCGGGATGCTCGGGGCTGACGATGTCAGGCCGCTCGTCGAGCACCTCCACGATGCGCCTGGCGCTGGCGGAGGACATGGTGAGCATCACGAAGATCATGGAGAGCATCATCAGGGACATGAGCACGCTCATCACATAGGAGAAGAGGCTGGTGAGCTGGCCGGTGGTCAGGTCTCCGCCGGGCATCACGATGGCGTTGGCGCCCAGCCAGGACAGCAGGATGATGCAGGCGTAAACGGTGATCATCATCACCGGGCCGTTGAGGATCACGACTTTCTCCGCCCGGACGAAGAGATTGTACAGCTTGTCCGCCGCGGCGTTGAACTTGCTCTTCTCATACTCCTCCCGGACAAAGGCCTTCACCACCCGGATGGCCGAGACGTTCTCCTGCACGGAGGCGTTCAGATCGTCATAACGCTCGAACACAACGGAGAATCGCTTGGTGGCCGCACGCACGATCAGGCTCAGGCACACGGACAGGAACAGCACCGCCGCCAGGAAGACCAGGGAAAGCCGCTGGTTGGTGACAAAGCACATGATCAGGGCGGTGATCAGGGTCAGGGGCGCCCGGACAGCGATGCGCAGGATCATCTGGAAGGCGTTCTGCACGTTGGTCACGTCCGTGGTCAGACGGGTGATCAGGCCGGCGGTGGAGAACTTGTCGATGTTGGAGAAGGAGTAATTTTGAATGTTCTCATACATGCCCCGCCGGAGATTGGCCGCAAAGCCCGCGGAGGCCTTGGCTCCGAAGCGCCCGCCGCCGATGCCGAAGAGCAGGGACACCAGGGCGCACACCAGCATGACGCCGCCGTAGAGGGCCGCGGTGCCCACATCCGCCCGGTTGATGCCCTGGTCGATCAGGGCGGCCATGATAAAGGGGATCAGCATCTCCATGAACACTTCCCCGATCATGCAGACCGGGGTGAGAATGGAATCCCGCCTGTACTGCCGGATATAAGAGGCAAGCTTTTTGATCATCGTTTTTCCTCATTTCAATGG
>CAMKAE010000226.1 GCA_946410395.1 uncultured Clostridia bacterium | reverse complement strand
TGCAGCTGCTGTCTCTGCTCTCCGGCGGCGAGCGGGCCCTGACCGCCATCGCGATCCTCTTCGCAATGCTCAAGCTCAAGCCGACGCCCTTCTGCATCCTCGACGAGATCGAGGCCGCACTGGACGACGCCAACATCGGCTATTACGCCGATTATCTCCGGGAATACTCCAGGGACACGCAGTTCATCGTCATCACCCACCGCAAGGGCACCATGGAGCGCTGCAACAGCCTGTACGGCGTCTCGATGGAGGAGCAGGGCGTGTCGAAGATCGTCTCGGTCAGCCTGCAGGATTACGGTGAATAACCGGTGGAAAAAGCCGGGACGGCGGAACCGTCATCCCGCGCCCCGGCGGGGCCCGTGTTTCCACATCGTGCCGTTCCACAGCTGTGTATTCTGTGGATAAAACCCTACCGGAACCCCGAAAAAACCCGGCAAAAAAACGGGAAAAGCAGGAAAACGGGCATCGGGAGCAGAATTATTTTCCGAAGTGGCATCTCTGTGCGCATTGCTGTCCACACCCTCTCCCGGCGGAGCCACACGCTTTCCACAGGCGCTGTCCGCCGCAAACCGGGCAGAGGCACCGCTCTCCGGCGCGTTATCCACATGTCCACACCCCCTACAACTGCTTCTGTACTGTTCTTATTCATACAGCAGCCGCCCCGACCATCACAATCCGGAGGAAAACGTCATGCAACTGATCACGCAAGTCGACGCCCTGCTCAACGGGCTGTCCATTGTCACCAGAGCCATCGCTCCACGCAGCGCCCGGGCCATTCTCGAGGGCGTGCTGATGGAGGCCTCGGAAAACGAACTGATCCTCACCTGCTCGGACGGATCGATGACCATCACCACCAGCATTGACGCGCAGGTGAAGGAGAGCGGCCGGGCCGTGGTGCCCGGACGGCTGATCAACGACCTGGTCCGCAAGCTGCCCGGAGGCGACGTGTCCATCAAGGTGAGCGACAGCGGCCGGGCCACGGTGCAGTGCCTGGCTTCCCGGTCCAACCTGAACGCGATGAACGCGGACGAGTTTCCGGAGATGGCCGACGAGATCACCGGCGAATCCGTGGAGATGAAGCAGGTCACGCTGAAGAACATGATCAGCCGGACCGTGTTTGCCATCGCCACCGACGAGAGCCGACAGATCCTCACGGGCTGCCTGTTCGAGCGCGACGGCGCGGAGATCCGCATGGTGGCCCTGGACGGTTTCCGCCTGGCCCTGCAGGTCAGCCGGGAGGGGAAAGAGGGCGACAAGCCGATCAAGGCCGTGATCCCGGGCCGGGTGCTCAACGAGATGAGCCGGATCCTCCCGGACAGCGAGGACCCCTGCACGCTGGTGTTTGACAAGGGCCACATGAACGCTTCCTTCGGCCGGAGCCGCATCAGCTCCGTGCTGCTGGCGGGCGAATACATTGATTATCACCGCATCCTGCCCACGACCTTCGGTACCGAAGCGCTCGTGAACCGCACCGAGGTGGCCAACGCCATCGACCGCGCCAGCCTCATGGCCCGCGAGGGCAAGAACAATCTGATCCGCATGAAGTTCTCCGAGGACAACCTTGAGATCACCTCCAACGCGGAGATGGGCGACGTGCGGGAAGAGATGACCGCCGCCGTGAACGGCGCGCCGATTGAGATCGCCTTCAACGCCAAGTACCTCAACGACGTGATTCGCGCCTTGAGCGACGACGAGATGTGCATGAAGCTGAACACCAGCGTCAGCCCGTGCGTGATCGTGCCCAAGGAGGGCGGCGAGTACCTGTATCTGGTGCTGCCCGTGCGGGTTTTCCAATGAAAAGGCTGTTTGGTGCGCTGCTTGCGCTGATCCTGCTGCTCTGCGCGCTGGCCGGAACGGCGGCCGGCGAGGGCGGGATCCCGGCAGCGCTGCAATTCACCCAGACCACGGAGCAGACCAATCTCAGCGGAAACCGCCGGCTGTTTATCACCCTGCCGCACACCGCGCTGCCCGCGGTAGACGCGCAGATCGAAGGCCTCGTGGACGAGATGGTCCGCGAGGCCATGCCCTTCATGCCCGGCAAGAGCGTGGACGGTTATCAGGAGACCCGGCTGGATGTGGGCCCGTATGTGACCCGGGTGGGAAAAAGCTGGATGAGCTTTCTCACCGTCGCCCGGATCGCGCACATGAGCGAACAGATCTATGTCGCCTTTGACGCACGGGTTTACGACATGGAGACCGGCGAGCCCGTGCCGCTCACCGACGTCATCGACAGCGAGAAGGGCGGCTGGGCTTATCTCTCTGCCGAAGCCAAAGCGCAGCTGGCAGCGCATTTTCCGAAGCTCGCGGCGGACCCGGACCGGCTGGATGCCTTGTGCGCCGAGGAAGCGCTGGCGGACGCGGCCTTCACGCTGTCCCCGGGGCATCTCTCCCTGATCTTTGCCGCGGAGGAGCTCTACGACGGCGCGCCGGCGGGACTGCTGCGGGTGACGGTCTATTATCCGGAGCTGAAGCCTTACATGACTGAAAAGGCGATCGCCGGGACGGACTGCTCCGGCTATGCGCTGGTCGCCCTGACCTATGACGATGGGCCGGTGCGGGGCTCATCGGACCGGCTGATGAACCAGCTGCGTCTCTACGGCGCGGAAGCGACGTTCTTCGCGGTCGGCACCAACATGGCCCGCAGCGCCTGGGTGCTGTCCCGGGCATACGACGCGGGCTACAGTGTGCAGAGTCACAACTGGGTACACCAGTACACCGGCGTCAACGTGGACAGCGTGGCAAAGTGGAAAGCCAAAATGGACGAAGGCATGTCGGATATCATCGGCGTGGCGCCGGTGCTGATGCGGGCCCCCGGCGGCAACGAGGCCATGTTCATCCGCGCGGGCATGGGCCTGCCGATGATTCACTGGAGCCGGATCTCCGGCGACGCTTCGAAGAATGAAGACGACCGGAACAACGTCCGGGCCATCGGCAGTCAGGTGGGAAGCAGCCATGACGGGGACATTGTGCTTTGCCACGACCTGAACCCGAAATCTGCTGATTTTGCCGCCGTCTATCTGCCCAGGCTTGAGGAGCGCGGGTTTCTGCTGGTGACGGTGCAGGATCTGTGCGTCCTGCGCGGCGTAGTGCTGACGCCGGACATGATTCTCTCCGACTGCCCCAGGTGATGTTCCACGTGAAACAATGGACATCAAAAAACACAGAACGCCGTTTCGGAATCGGAAGACGTTCTGTGTTTTCTTGATGCATGGATCAGGCTTTGCCGGCCTTCAGCCTGCGGGCGGCCTCCTCCCGCTGCCGGCACAGCTCGGCCCAACTGGTGACCTTCGACAGACGGTCAGCGAGTTCAGCCATGGCTGCGGGAATGTCGATATTCTGCGGACAGACCGCGGCGCAGGCGCCGCAGCTGATGCAGGCGGAGGGCTTCTTGTCCTCTGGCAGCGCGTCCATCTGCATGGGCACGGTCATGCTGCCGGCAAACTTCAGGTCGTTGAGGGCGTGGATCAGCATGGGAATGTCCAGGCCCATCGGACAGCCGTCGCAGCAGTAGCGGCAGCGGGTGCAGGGCAGTGCATTTTTCAAACCCTCTGCGATCTCAGCAAGTACGCTTTTCTCTTCCTCCGAGAG
>CAMKAE010000225.1 GCA_946410395.1 uncultured Clostridia bacterium | reverse complement strand
TCATCAGTCTTTCAAGCTGTCCGCGACGGCGCGGCGGATGACGTCAGGGGAGACATTGTTTGCCCGGGCCAGGGCGGCCACGTCCTCGTATTCCGCCTTCCAGCGGGACACGCCCATGCCGGTTGCGCACTTGACCCGCACGTCGCCGTAGGGTGTGGAGACGGTCTTCACGGACCGCTCCAGCACATAGCGCCCCATGTCCTGCCGCCGGATGCCCAGGGTGGTGGTGGTGCGCATCATGACCTGCGCCAGCCGGTCCGCGTCCCCGGGCAGGCAGACAACGCTGAGCATCGTGCCGGGGCGGCCCTTCTTCATGCCCAGGGCCTGGGTGTAGACGTCCCGGGCGCCGGCGGCGAACAGCTCCTCCGCGGCGAAGCCCAGGTCCTCGGCGGTGATGTCGTCGAGGTTGCACTCGAGCTTGGTGATCGCCTCGCGCCGGCCCTCGCTCTCGCCGAGGAAGGCGCGCACGCAGTTGGCCTGCTCGAAGTCCTTCTTGCCCATGCCGTAGCCGATGGCCTGCACCGCCATCAGGGGCCGGTCGCCGAAGCGGGTGACGAAGTGCCTGAGCAGCGCGGCGCCGGTGGGGGTGCACAGCTCCCCGCGGACCTGTCCGCCGTAGGTGGGAATGCTGCGCAGGATCAGCGCGGTGGCGGGGGCGGGCACCGGGAGGATGCCGTGGGCGCAGTGCACGTGGCCGCTGCCCACATGGACCGGCGAGGCCAGCACCTGCTCCGGCGCGAGCATGTGCATCAGCAGGCAGACGCCGACCACGTCGGCCACGGCGTCCAGGGTGCCCACCTCGTGGAAGTGGATCTGCGTGACGGGCTGCCCGTGGACCTGGCTCTCCGCCTCGGCGATGAGCTGATACACGGCCGCGGCGTCGGCCCGGACCTTTTCTGGGAGGTCCAGGCCGGCGATCAGCGCGGCGATGTCCGCCATGGTGGTGTGGTGGTGATGATGGTGCCCGTGCTCCTCGTCATCGTGGTGATGGTGGTCCTCGTGCTCGTCATCGTCATGATGGTGGTGGTGCCCGCGCTCTTCCTCATCATGATGGTGATGAGGACCGTGGGCGTCGAGGGATTCCTCCTCCTTGCCGTTCACGGTGACGCGCATGTGGGTGCCGGTCACGCCGCACTTCACGGCGGGCTCGGCCTCCACCCGCACCCCGGGCAGGCCCAGGGCGTTCATCTTGTCCAGAAAGGCCTGCCGGTCGGGGCAGAGCTCCAGCAGCGCCGCGGTCAGCATGTCGCCGGCGGCGCCCATGGCGCACTCCAGGTATAAGGTTTTCATGGGTCATCCTCCAATCCGGATCGGTCTGGAAAGCCAGATCACCGCGGCACATCGTCAGATGTGGCTTGACACGGGGCATGCCGGGGTGTATGATTCATCATAAGCCTTAAAGTTCACTCTAAGTCAAGGGACTTTCGGGTGGAAAATATGGCATCGGAGATGGAAAATCATGTATACGATTCAGGATGTGTGCGGCAGGACGGGGCTTTCGGCCCACACCCTGCGCTATTATGAAAAAGAAGGCCTGCTGACCCATGTGGAGCGCACCCGGGGCGGCTTCAGGCAGTATTCCGACGACGACCTGGAGCGGCTGGGCTTGATCTGCTGCCTCAAGAACACCGGCATGCCGCTGCAGGAGATCGCCCGCTTCGTGGCGCTGACGGAGGAGGGGGAGCAGACGCTGCCGGAGCGGGTGGAGATGCTGCGGCGGCACCGGGAAAACGTCATCGCCCGGATGGCGGAGATGCAGCGGTACCTGGACAAGGTGACCTGGAAGCTGGACTTTTTCAGCGGGAAACTCCGGGCCTATGAGGAGAAGCAAGCCGTCGGGGAGCCGTGCACGAAATGAAAAACGGGCAGCTGCCCGTTTTCCCGTGGTGCATTCAGTCCGCGCGGAGCGTGAGCGTCACGTCGCCGTGCCCGAGCAGCGCGGCCATCTCCTCGCGGCTCAGATCGACGTGCCCGAGCCGGGTGTAGGCCCAGCTGTTGGAGCCGTAGAAGACGACGATCTGGTCCCCGGCGTAGAGGACGATGTCGCCGGCGTCGGTAACGGTCTGGCGGTCTTCCCGGGGCAGCTCCTGCCCGATGGGGCCCACCTGCTCAAAGCCGCCGTACATGGACATGCGGATCGTCAGGGGCAACAGGCCCCGCAGCGCGTCCACGGAGGCGTTGTCCTCCCAGGTCACGGGCACTTCGGTCTCTCCGATAACCAGTTTCATCGCGCTTTCCTCGCTTTCTTCGGCAATCTTCACAAACCTTCCGCCGTCCGGCACGGCAACGGTCGGGAAACCCGGGTAGGACTCCTCCTCGCTGTAGTACAGGGTGTCATCCACGGGGATGAAGGCCAGGTACCGGTAAGCATCGCCGTCCTCGCTGAGTGTCAGGTAATGGGAATCCGCCTGCCATTGGCCGGTCCCCAGGTAGCTGGACAGCGGCCCCTCGCTGTAGGTGAAGGTGCCGTCGCTGGCCAGGGTGAGGGTGAAATCCCCGCCGAAGCCCTCGCCCTCGTAGCGGTAGGTGCCGGCCGGGTCCGCCGGCGCGGGGTCGTACAGCCCGGTCAGCAGCGCCGTGATCTCGCGGGTTGCGTCGCCGTAATGGGGCGGGAACATGTTGTCCCCCGACGCGCTGATCACGGAGCCATCGGAGAAGGTCATCTCAAAGGAGAACATGGACCCGTCCAGCACCCAGGGATCGCTTTCCTGAAAACCGTCCCAGGCGGCCAGGTCCCAGCGCCGTGCGATCTCCGCCAGCCGGTCGAGGACCGCCGGGTCCACGGCCTTGGCGGGCACCCGGTCGATGGACAGGCAGACCTGGTCCCCGAGGGTGAACACGTTGTAGGAGACGGGCATATAGGACCCGCCGTGGATGTACCACAGGGATGTCACGGTCGGGGCGGCGCTCTCCGCCAGGGCCGCGGAAAAGGCGCAGCACAGCGCCAGCACAAGCACGATGAGGATCTTCACATGACTCGCCTCCCGGTGTCGGTCTCTGTTCTTATCTGTAATCATAACAAACACCGGACGAAATGGCAAGGCCTGCGGGAAAGATTTACGCCCGGAAAACCGCCGTGCGCCGCCCTTGACGGAAGCCCGGCCATTCGTTATACTGTTCTCATGGTAACTATTCAGTCCTACCGGGGAACCTCTCCACCGCAAGCGGTCCCCCTCCCCTTTCAGGGGAGGCTTTGAGTAACTTTAGACCCCTGTCTCCCCTGAAAGGGGAGATGTCGCCGCAGCGACAGAGAGGTTTAGGCCAAAGCGAATCGTACGACTGAATAGATCCTTCTCATGAACAAAAGAGGAGAACGCGTATGGCGGATTTGCTGGATTATATGGCCTGGCGGGGGGATCTTCCCTTTTCCGTGGCGCCAATGAACGCGCTGGATGCGCTGTGTCTGGCGGTGTTCAGCTATGAAAAGCTGCCACCGGAGGCCGTGGGCCCGGCGGGAATGCGCCTGTCCGACATTCCAGCTGAACCCCTGGAAGAAACGACAGAGCCGAGCTCTCGGGGCCAGCGGGCTCGGTTGCTCCGGATGATGACCCGGTCGGCGCGCTTCGGCGGCGCCCGGGTGTGCTATGCCGCCG
>CAMKAE010000224.1 GCA_946410395.1 uncultured Clostridia bacterium | reverse complement strand
GAAAGAAGGAAACCGACATGAGCACTTTCCGCATCATCGCCGACGTGGCCTGCGACCTGACCCCGGACCTGCAGAAGAAGT
Organism: uncultured Clostridia bacterium; assembly: GCA_946410395.1. Lineage (GTDB taxonomy): Bacteria > Bacillota > Clostridia > Christensenellales > Aristaeellaceae > RUG11272. Next base: position 3,548 of record CAMKAE010000224.1, on the reverse strand, counting down.
ATGACATCGCCGTGGTTCCCGGCCATATGCTCTTCCCGGGCAACAGGGAAGTCACCGCCGTGCCCGAATGGGGCGACACCACCGCCGAGGCGTTCTTCACGGCCCTGAAGGCCAATCCCTCCGGCTATTCCACCGCCCCGGCCAACGTCGAAGAGTTCAAGGCCTTCTTCCGGCCCTACGCCGAAAAGGGCGAGGACATGCTGGTCATGGCCATCTCCTCGGGCATCAGCGGCACCTTCAACTTCATGCAGCGCGCGCGGGAGGAGCTGCTGGCGGAGTTCCCCGGCGTGACGATCCGCTGCGTGGACACCCTGCGCTTCGGCCCGGGCTTCGGCCTGATGTGCATGGACGCCGCCCGCAAGCGCGACGCCGGCCTCAGCCTGCAGGAGACCGCCGACTGGCTGGAAGCCAACAAGAACCGCTACCACCAGGCCGGCTGGCTGGACGACCTGACCTTCGTCGCCCGCAAGGGCCGCATCTCCCATGCCGCCGCCTTCTTCGGCAGTCTGGCCGGCGTGAAGCCCATCGGCGAATTCGACTACAACGGCCTGACCACCGTGCTCGCCAAGGCCCGCGGCGCCAAGAGCGCTTATGCCGCGCTGCTGGACTACATCAGCAAGACCATCGAGAACCCGGAGGAGCAGACCATCGTCATCGCTCAGACCTGCCGCATACCCCAGGCGGAGGAGTACAAGAAGATGCTCCAGGAGCGCTTCCACCCCAAGGAAATCATGATCATCGACGTGCATGCCTTCAACGGCATCAACATCGGCCCCGGCCTGATGGCGGCCTACTATGTGGGCAAGCCGATCTCCAAGGATCTGAGCGAGGAGAAGGCGATCCTGCAGAACTTCATGAACGGCGGGAAATAATGTGCCGCGCCGGCCGCGGCAGCGCAGGCCGCCGCGACCGGCGAAAAAGCACTCGGAGTGAACAGACGGACATGAGCACAAAGCGCGTCAACGGAACCCTTTTTGCGGACATGGTGGCCGCGGGCCTGAAAAACCTGCAGGCCCACGAGATCGAGCTGAACCGGCAAAACGTCTTTCCGGTGGCCGACGGCGACACCGGCACCAACATGCGCATCACCCTGGAGAAGGGACTGCGCGCCGCTCCCCGGGGCGAGGCGGCCGAAAGCATCCGGGATTTCCTCAAGGGCTTGTCCTCCGGCATGCTGATGGGCGCCCGGGGCAACTCCGGCGTGATCCTGGCCCAGCTCTTCAAGGGCTATTATCTGGAGCTTTCCCGCAGCGACCGGGTCAGCCCGGGCACCTTTGTCAACGCCCTGACCCGCGGTTACATGGTGGCCTACGAGGCCGTGATCAACCCGGTGGAGGGCACGATCCTGACCGTAGCCCGACTGGGCGTCGAGCGCCTGAAGCCGCTGCTGCCCCGGAACGCCGACTTCGAAGCCCTGCTCACCCTGTACATCGCCCAGATGCGCCAGGTGCTGGTGGAGACCCCCACCATGCTGCAGGTGCTGCGGGACATGCACGTGGTGGACAGCGGCGGCACCGGCCTGATCTACATCTTTGAGGGCATGCTGGCCTGCCTGTGCGGCGAGATGCTGCCGGATGTTCCGGACGCCGCGCGTCTCCCGGCCGCGCCGCCCGCGCCGGACTTCAGCAAGTTCGACGAGAACAGCCGCTTCGAGGACGGCTACTGCATGGAGTTCATCCTCCAGCGGCTGCGCAGGGACTACCGGCAGGATTTCTCCCGGGACGCCCTGGTGGCGCAGCTGCAGACCATGGGCGAGTCCATCGTCTGCGTGGAGGACGAAACCCGCGTCAAGGTGCACATCCACACGAAGAAGCCCGCGGACATCATCAATCTCGTGCAGCAGTACGGCGAGTTCCTCACCTTTAAGCTCGAAAACATGCAGCTGCAGCACAACGAGGTCATCGCCGGCGCGGCGGCCCAGGCCGGGCAGGACACGTCCGGCGCGCACCTGACCGTGATCGCCTCCGCCTGCGGCGAGGCCGCGGCCCTGATGCTGCGGGAGATGGGCTGTGACGCCGTGCTGGACAGCCGCAGCCAGGCGGGCCAGCTCCACAGCGCCATCCGCGCCGCCGGGGACGGCCCCGTGCTGGTGCTGCCCGGCAGCCCCCAGCTGCTGACCGAAGCCCTGCAGGCCCGGAAATCCGACGCCACCGGGCGCATCCGGGTGGTCCCGTCCGCCTCCGTGGCGGAGGTCTACTGGGCCCTGGCCATGGACCTGCCGGACAGCCCGGACCCCGAGGAGCGCATCACCGCCATGCAGGAGGCCCTGGAGGGCACCGAAGCCCTGCGCGTGGTGACCTCCGGCGGGAGCAGCGTGGCCTTCCGCAAGGGCACACCGGCCGCCGAGGCCGCGACCCCGCTGGAGGCCGTGCTGGCCGGACTGCGCAGCATCCCGGACATCGGCGACCGCGAGACCTGCATCGCCTTCCGCGCCGGCCGGATCCCCGAGGCTGACGAACAGGCGCTGCTGGAGGCCGTAGGCAAGGCCTGGCCCATGCTGGAGTGCACCGTCATGGACGGCGGGGACGAGCCCGCCGACTGGTCCCTGGCGGTGATCTGACCGGCTGTGCCGCATTCAATGTGATTGAAGGGAGAGATCCGCCATGCCGCTGTGGCTCTGGATCGTTCTGGGCGTCTTTTTCCTCTTCCTCGCGCCTTCCATGGTCATGTCCTCGGTGCTCTACATCGTTCTGCTGGTGCGCAAAAGCCCGGAGAAATGGCGCCGGGAGCCCAGCCTGCCGGAGGACGAGGAGTATGTACGGCTCTTCAACGACGGCAAAGCCTGGTTTGACCGCTATGCTGACTGCCGCAAGGCCGTTCATGTGCACAGCGAGGGCCTGAAGCTCGCGGGCGAGTACTTCGACTTCGGGGCGAACCGCGCGGTGCTGCTGCTGCCGGGGCGCATGGAATCCTGCGTCTACTCCTGCCACTACGCCGAGGGCTGGCGGCAGGCGGGCTGGAACGTGCTGGTGGTGGACAACCGCGCCCACGGAGAATCCGAGGGCCGCATCAACTGCGTCGGCCAGCGGGAGTGGCGGGACGTGCTGGCCTGGGCGCACCTGCTCCACGATGAGCTGGGCAACGCGAAGGTCGCCCTGCACGGCATCTGCAGCGGCAGCTCGGCCATGGTCTTTGCCGTCACGGAAGCGGCCTGCCCGGACTGGATCGCGGGCGTGGCCGTGGACGGCATCTTCAAGTCCTTCTACTCCAGCACCCGCAACCACATGGTGCATCAGAAGCGGCCCATCTTCCCCTTCCTGTACGGGATCATGGCCTGGGTGATGATCTGCAGCCGGGTGGACCCGGTGTGGAACGGCCCGTATCGCCGCCTCCCGAAGCTGACCAAACCCATCCTCTTCCTCCACAGCCGGGAGGACGTCTATTCCCCGCCCGCGGACACCCAGCGCATGTACGACAGCTGCCCCTCGGAGAAAAAGCGGATCGTGTGGTTCGACAAGGGCGATCATTCTCGCGTGCGGATCAACAACCCCGAACAGTATGATCAGGCCGTCATGGCCTTTGCGGAATCCATCGCCGGCGACGCGTAA
>CAMKAE010000223.1 GCA_946410395.1 uncultured Clostridia bacterium | reverse complement strand
GCTCGTACAGGCCCTTGATGGGGGCGTTGCAGGCGAAGAAGTCCTGGGGCCGGGGACCGAAGGTGATGATCTTCAGGTTCTTCACGCCCAGCACGGCGCGGGCCACGGGGATGAACTCGCAGATCATGTCGGCGATGTCGGCGGAGGTGCCCACCGGATACTCCGGAATGTAGCCCTTCAGGTGCCGCATGCCCAGGTTGTAGGAGCAGTTCAGCATGCCGCAGTAGGCGTCGCCGCGGCCGTTGATCATGTCGCCGTCGCCCTCGGCCGCCGCCACGAACATGCAGGGGCCGTCGAAGTACTTGGCGATCAGGGTCTCGGGGGTCTCGGGGCCAAAGTTGCCCAGGAAGACCACCGCCGCGTTGCAGCCGGCCTCATTCAGGGCGGCCACGGCCTTGCACATGTCGGCTTCGTTCTCCACGGTCACCTTGATCTCGGTGATCGGGATGTTCTTCTCAGCGCACTGCTTGGCGATGGCCTCGCGGCGCATTTCGCTCAGCTGGATCGGAAAGCAGTCGCGGGACACGGCCACAAGGCCCAGCTTGACCTCGGGGATATTGGAAACCATAGCGAACTCCTCCTCTTTTTCGCGTTGTCGTTCCTCTTAAAGGGTTCCTGTCATATAGTGTAACACGGTTTATTTTCCGCGTCAATCCTGAATTTTTGCGGGCTTTGGTCAGGATTGCGGAACCGCTTTCTCAGGGCTTGACAAACACCCCCTGGGGGTGTATGATGGGGCTGTGCGGATACCCCCTGGGGGTATCAGGGAGGAAGACGGTCATGAGCGAGATCAATGCCTGCCCCGCCTGCGGGGCGCGAAAGAAGAAGCGCTCCCCCGAGGAGCAGAAGGAGCTGCTGAAGCGGCTGCGGATGGCCGAGGGACAGATCCGGGGCATCCAGGCCATGGTGGAGAACGACGCCTACTGCCCGGACATCCTGGTCCAGGTCTCCGCGGTCACCAGCGCGCTGAACAGCTTCAACCGGGAGCTGCTGGCCTGCCACATCCGCGGCTGCGTGGCGGAGGACATCCGCAGCGGCCGGGACGAGGCCGCCGACGAGCTGGCCCGGATGCTGCAAAAGCTGATGAAGTGAGGCGCGCGCGATGGAACAATACAACGTCACCGGCATGAGCTGTGCGGCCTGTCAGGCCCGGGTGGAGAAGGCCGTGGCAAAGGTGCCCGGCGTCACGGGCGTGTCGGTCAGCCTGCTGACCAACGCCATGGGCGTGGAGGGCAGCGCGGCCCCGGCGGAGATCATCCGCGCCGTGGAGAACGCGGGCTACGGCGCCAGCCTGAAGGGCGCGGCCGGAAACGGCGCGAAGCACGCCGCAGAGGAGGACGCCCTGGCCGACCGGGAGACGCCCCGGCTGAAGCGGCGGCTGCTGCTCTCCCTGGGCTTCCTGGCCGTGCTGATGTACATCACCATGGGCCACAACATGGGAAACTGGCCCCTGCCGGCATTTTTCACCCACAACCATCTGGCCCTGGCCCTGACCCAGCTGCTGCTGGCCGCGGCGGTGATGATCATCAACGGGAAGTTCTTCACAAGCGGCTTCGGGGCCCTGCGTCACCTTGCGCCTAACATGGATACCCTGGTGGCCCTGGGCTCCTCGGTCTCCTTTGGCTGGAGCGTCTTTGTCCTGTTCCGGATGTGGATGATCACCCGGGGAGCGCCCAACGCGGACCTGACGCCGCTGTATCACGACCAGCTGTATTTTGAGTCCGCCGCCATGATCCCGGCGCTGATCACCGTGGGCAAGATGCTAGAGGCCCGCTCCAAGGGGAAAACCACCGACGCGCTGAAGAGCCTGATGCGGCTGGCCCCGAAGACCGCCGTGCTGCTGCGCGGCGGCGCGGAGGTGAGCGTGCCCGTCGAGGAGGTGCAGGCCGGGGACATCTTTGCCGTGCGGCCCGGGGAGAGCATCCCGGTGGACGGCGTGGTGCTGGAGGGCAGCGGTGCGGTGGACGAGGCCGCCCTCACCGGCGAGTCGATCCCGGTAGACAAGGCACCGGGCGACAAGGTCAGCGCCGCCACCGTCAACCGGTCCGGCTATCTGAAATGCCGGGCCACCCGCGTGGGCGAGGACACCACCCTGGCCCAGATCATCCGCATGGTCTCCGACGCCGCGGCCACCAAGGCGCCCATCGCCCGCATCGCGGACAAGGTCTCCGGGGTGTTTGTTCCGGCGGTGATCGGCATCGCGCTGCTCACGGTGCTGGGCTGGTCCCTGGCGGGCACCTCCGCCGGCGACGCCCTGGCCCGGGGCATTGCCGTGCTGGTGATCTCCTGTCCCTGCGCCTTGGGCTTGGCCACGCCCGTGGCCATCATGGTGGGCAATGGCCTGGGCGCGAAGAACGGCATCCTGTTCAAGACCGGCGAAGCCCTGGAGACCGCCGGCCGGGTTGAGATCGTCGCCCTGGACAAGACCGGCACCATCACCGCCGGAGAGCCCGTCGTCACGGACCTGATCCCCGCGGAGGGCTTCACCGGGGACGCGCTGCTCGCCCTGGCCGCCGCCCTGGAGCAGCACAGCGAGCATCCCCTCGCCCGCGCCGTGGCCGCCGAGGCCGCCGCGCGGCAACTGACGCCCGCCGCCGTCACCGACTTCGCCGCCCTGCCGGGCAACGGCCTGTCCGCCGTCCTGGACGGCCACCGGCTGATCGGCGGCAGCGGGGCGTACATCCGCGCCTTCGCGCAGGTGCCGGACGCCCTTGCCCGCCAGGCGGACGCCCTGGCCGCGCAGGGCAGGACGCCGCTGTTTTTCGCCCGGGATAACACGCTCGCCGGCGTCATCGCCGTGGCGGACACCGTCAAGCCCGACTCGGCGGAGGCCATCGCTCAGCTGAAGCGCCTGGGTCTGCGCACCGTGATGCTCACCGGCGACAACGCCCGCACGGCGGAGGCCATCGGCGCCGTAGCCGGGGTGGACCGCGTGGTGGCCGGCGTCCTGCCCGAGGGCAAGGAGCAGGTGATCCGCGAATTGCAGCGCTTCGGGCGGGTCGCCATGGTGGGCGACGGCATCAACGACGCCCCGGCCCTGACCCGGGCCGACGTCGGCATCGCCATCGGCGCCGGCACAGACGTGGCCATCGACGCCGCCGACGTGGTGCTGATGAACAGCAGCCTGATGGACGCCGCGGCCGCGGTCCGCCTCTCGCGGGCAACCCTGCGGAACATTCACGAAAACCTCTTCTGGGCCTTCTTCTACAACCTGATCTGCATCCCCCTGGCGGCGGGTCTCTTCGGGTGGAAGATGAACCCCATGATCGGCGCGGCGGCGATGAGCCTCTCCAGCTTCACCGTTTGCATGAACGCCCTGCGCCTCAATCTGTTCAGACTCCGCGACCCGGCTCACGACCGGCCCACGCGGAAGATGAGGGCGAACGGCACGCCTTTGTCCCTGCCGGACCTGCAGCAATCAAATGAGGAAAGGAAATCGAGCATGGAAAAAACCGTAAAGATCGACGGCATGATGTGCACCCACTGCGAGGCCACCGTGAAGAAGGCCCTGGAATCCCTGCCCTTCGTGGCCGAGGCAAAGCCCAGCCATGAGGCCGGCACCGCCGTGCTGACTCTCTCGGGCGACTTTGACGAAGCCGCGGTGAAGGCCGCGGTCGAGGCGAAGGATTAC
>CAMKAE010000222.1 GCA_946410395.1 uncultured Clostridia bacterium | reverse complement strand
GCGTCGCAGCTGCGCATGTCGGACACCGCCACGGCCAGGTCGCCCTCCGGCTCGTTGATGCACAGGTAGGTGTTGGTGACGGTGCCGGGGATCACCTCGGACGCGTCCAGGCCGATGCCCAGAGACGCGCAGCTGCGGCGGATCCAGGCCGTGTGGGCGTCGTCGCCCAGAGCGGTGACCATGCTCACCCGGGCGCCCAGGCGGGCCAGGTTCTCCGCGATGTTCCGTCCCACGCCGCCCAGGGTCAGCGTGACCCGGCCCGGGTTGGAGTCCCCGCGGATCAGCGCACGCCCGGCCGTGCCGGTGATGTCCACATTGATGCCGCCCACCACGCAGATGACCGGCGCAAAGCTCACGGAGACTCACCTCCCGAAGATTCCTCATCCTCGTAGACGGGGACGAAGCTGTCGAAGATCTGCAGGCTGTAGCGGTCGCGCAGGGCGTTCATGGTTTCCGAGTCGCGGACTGTCCACGCCACGGTGTGGACCTTCATGGCCCGCAGCAGCGCGAAGGCGGGGTGCCGGTCGCTGGCGTAGTGATGGGCGATGAAGTCCGGCCGGCTCCAGAGGTTGCCCAGCAGCGTGGACATGGCCAGGTTCTCCAGGGTGAAGGGGATTTCCCGGCTGGTCCAGGGAGACTGGGTCAGCTGGCCGCGGATCACCTGGGGCCGGTTTTTCCGGAACCACCGCATGGCGCGGGGATCGAAGCTCTCCACGCAGTAGACGCCCGGGTAGCGGTGCAGCAGGGCGTCCGTCTGCCGGCAGACCTGCTTCAGGTTGGGGCAGCGCTTGATCTCCACAATCAGCGGCACCCGGCCGTTGACCTCCCGCAGCACCTGGGCGAAGGTAGGAATGGTCTCGTCGGTGTCGAGCAGGCGAGCATTTTGCAGCTCGTTCAGGGAGCAGGCGGCCACGCTGCGCCGGATGCCGCACATGCGCTCCAGGTCGTCGTCGTGAAAGACCACCAGCTCGCCGTCGGCGGAAGCCTGCACGTCCAGCTCGATGCCGAAGCCCTGCTGCGCCGCCCGGCGGAAGGCCGGCAGGCTGTTCTCCGGCGCGGTGTCGTTCCACAGGCCGCGGTGCGCGTAGTCCCAGCCCTCCAGCGGTCCCAGCGGGCGCCGGGGAAGCTGCGGCAGCAGGCAGAACAGCAGCACAAGGCACAGCACCGCCAGGACAGCCAATGCGATCATACCGATCCCTCCCGTGCCATTGTACCACAGCAAAGGCATTCTGGCCACATCTCCCGGCAGGTTTTTTCGCTGGAAGGCTGTACGCGGGGGAGGGATTATGGTATACTGGACACAGCTGATTGAGAGGAGCGTGGCCAGGAATGAAAAAGATCGGTCTGATCGGCGCGGGAAGCATGGGCGGCGCCATCGCCCGGGGTTTGCTGGAATCCGGGTACGTGCGCGCGGCGGAGCTGGCGGTGTGCGATCCGAAGGTGGAGGCGCTCGAAGCGGTCACCCGGGACTGGCCCCAGGTGACGGCGCTGACCTCCGCGGACGACCTGGCGGGCATCAGCGAGATGATCATTCTCGCCGTCAAGCCCTATCTGCTCGAGCAGGTGGTGAACGCCTGCGCCGACAACCTGCAGGGCAAGGCCGTGGTCTCCATCGCCGCGGGGTGGACCGCCTCCCGGCTGGCCGCGCTGCTCGAGCCCCTGGGTGCGCGCTGGCTGCGGGTGATGCCCAACACGCCTGCCCTGGTGGGGGAGGGCATGACCGCCCTGTGCCAGGAGAACACGCTGACCAAGGCGGAGCTGGACTTCGCCCGCGGGGTATTTGACGCCCTGGGCAAGACCGTGGTCCTGCCGGAGCGGATGTTCGACGGCGTGGTCGCGGTCAGCGGCTCAAGCCCGGCCTATGTGTACATGCTGATCGAAACCATGGCGGACGCCGCGGTGCGGGAGGGGATCCCGTGGGCGGAGGCCTTCCGGATGGCGGCCCAGTCCGTGCTGGGTAGCGCGCTGATGGTGCTCAACACCGGCACCCATCCCGCGGCGCTCAAGGACGCCGTGTGCTCCCCGGGCGGCACGACCATCGACGCGGTGGCGGCGCTGGAGGAGAGCGGCTTCCGGGCAGCGATCTTCAAGGGCATGAAGGCCTGCGCGGACAAGTCCCGCGAGATGGGCAAAGCATGATTTTCCATAACAATACGTTTGTATTGTTTCCAGCAAAATAACCGCTGCTTTTTTCGCAGCAAAGGTGAATGACCGTGACGGAAACACAGAGAAAAAAAGTCGTGATTTACACCGACGGCGCCTGCTCCGGCAATCCGGGGCCGGGCGGCTGGGGGGCCATCCTGGAATACGGCCCGCACCGCAAGGAGATGAGCGGCTCCATGCCCTCCACCACCAATAACCGCATGGAGGTCTTTGCGGCCATCTCCGCCCTAGGCGCGCTGAAGGAACCCTGCGACGTGACCCTGTATTCCGACTCCACCTACCTGGTCAAGGCCTTCAACGAGCACTGGCTGGAGAACTGGAAAAAGCGGGGCTGGAAAACCGCGTCGGGGGGCAAGGTGGAGAATCAGGAGCTTTGGTTCCTGATGGATCAGCTGACCCGCCGGCACAGGGTGCGCTTCGTCTGGGTGAAGGGCCATGCGTCCAATCCGGGCAACAATCGCTGCGACGAGCTCGCCCGGGCGGCGATTGAGGAGTATCGGAGGATGAACGGGATCGGGGAGCAAGGGTGAAGTTAATTTGGAATTCGGAATTCGGAATTGGAACGGACGGGTATTGGGACGGACTTTGGGGGGAGGATTTGAAGGATGCGGTTTTTGGTTCAAGGGAATGGAAAGACGGTTCCGCACAAGAAGCATTGGCAGTTCTGCGTGGGGTCTGGGCATGCGCTGCTGGCCCTGCGCACGGACTACACCCGGCAGCTGAAGTTCATCCACGACGAGCTGGGGATCTCGTATGTCCGTTTTCACGGCATCTTTGACGACGACATGAACACCCTCAACAACCTGAACCGGCTGATGCCGGCGCCGGGGGCGGAGGCGTTCACCGAATACAACTTCAACGCCTGCGGCGTGGCCTATGACAATGTGCTCGAGGCGGGCATGAAGCCCTTTGTGGAGCTGTCCTTCATGCCGCGGGACCTGATGCGCGAGGACGTGCAGGGCATGTTCTGGTACCGGCCCAACGTGGCGCCGCCCAGGGATCTGAGCGCCTGGGCGGATTTCATCCGCGCCTTCATCCGCTTCCTGCGCCACCGCTACGGGGAGGCGGAGATCCGCACCTGGTACTATGAGGTGTGGAACGAACCGGACCTGTACGGGCCGTTCTTTGCCGGGAGCCGGGACGAGTATTTCGCGCTCTACGAGGCCACGGCCCGGGCCATCAAGGCCGAGGACCCGGCGCTGCGGGTGGGCGGCCCCGCCACCAGCGGCAGCAAGTGGGTTGCCTCCTTCCTGGCGTACTGCAGGGAGCGGGATGTGCCGGTGGACTTCGTGACCACGCACCAGTACGCGGGCGACCCGCTGGGCGGCGTGGAGGATCAGGGCAGCGCGGGCACGCCGCAGACCCCGGACTGGGTTGCGGAGCAGAAGGCGCGCATGGCGAGCGTGCTGGCTGGTGTCGGCGACAAGACCTTCCTCAGCGGCTTCCGGGCCATCATGCCGGACAAGAGCGAGAC
>CAMKAE010000221.1 GCA_946410395.1 uncultured Clostridia bacterium | reverse complement strand
TCCACAACCTGAACACCATGCACTCCCGCGCCGGCGCCCAGACGCCCTTCTCCTCGATCAACTACGGCACGGACACCACCCCCGAGGGCCGCATGGCCATGCGCAACGTGCTCCTGGCCCTCGACGCGGGCCTGGGCCACGGCGAGACCTGCATCTTCCCGATCCACATCTTCAAGGTCAAGGAAGGCGTCAACTACAACCCCGGCGATCCCAACTACGACCTGTTCCGCCTGAGCTGCAAGGTCAGCGCGCGGCGCCTCTTCCCCAACTTCGTCTTCCTCGACGCGCCCTACAACCTGCAGTACTATGTGCCGGGCCACCCGGAGACCGAGGTAGCCACGATGGGCTGCCGCACCCGCGTCATCGGCAACGTATACGACCCGACCCGGCAGATCTCCTACTCCCGCGGCAACCTGTCCTTCACCTCGATCAACCTGCCGCGGATCGCCCTGGAGAGCAATCACGACGAGGCCGCCTTCTACGCCCGGCTGGACACGATGCTGGAGCTCGTCTCCCAGCAGCTGCTGGACCGCTTCGAGATCCAGGCCCAGAAGCACGTGTACAACTTCCCGTTCCTGATGGGACAGGGGGTGTGGCTGGATTCCGACAAACTGGCCATCGGTGATCAGATCCGGGAGGTGCTCAAGCACGGCACCCTGTCCATCGGCTTCATCGGCCTGGCCGAGACGCTGACCGCCCTGTACGGCCGGCACCACGGCGAAGACGAGAGCATCCAGGAGAAGGGCCTGGCCATCATCCGGCACATGCGGGAGTTCTGCGACCGCAAATCCCAGGCCATGAAGATGAACTTCACCCTGCTGGCGACGCCCGCGGAGGGCCTGTCCGGCAAGTTCATCCGACAGGACCAGCAGCGCTATGGCAAGCTCCCCGGCATCACCGACCGGGAGTACTACACCAACAGCTTCCACATCCCGGTCTGGTACCCCATCTCGGCCTACGACAAGATCCGCATCGAGGCGCCCTACCACGCGCTGTGTAACGCGGGCCACATCAGCTATGTGGAGCTGGACGGTGACACGGCCCGCAACGTGGAGGCCTTTGAGGCCGTGGTGCGCTGGATGCACGACTGCAACATCGGTTACGGCAGCATCAACCACCCCGTGGACCGCGATCCGGTCTGCGGCTACGTCGGCGTGATCGGCGACGTCTGCCCCCGCTGCGGCCGCCACGAGGGCGAGCGGGTCAGCCCCGAGCGCCTGGACGAACTGAAAAAGCTCTACCCCGAAATCGCCGCTTTCCGCGGCATCGAATGAACATAAGGAGGCAAATACAATGGATCAGGAAATCGTGAACAAGCCGGAAATCGTTGACAACGCCCGGGACGAGAAGCTGGGCGAGGGCGTGGGCTTTGAGCGCATCCGCCGCATCACCGGCTATCTGGTGGGCACCATGGACAAGTGGAACGACGCCAAGCGGGCCGAGGAGCGCGACCGCGTGAAGCACAGCCTCACCACCGCGCAATGATCCGCCTGGCGGGCATGACCCGGGACAGCATCGTGGACGGTCCCGGCATCCGGACCACGTTCTACGTGCAGGGCTGCCCCCACCACTGCCCGGGCTGCCACAACCCGGAGACCTGGCCCTTCGAGGGCGGCCGTGAGGTTGAGCCGGAGGAGCTGCTGGCGGTGGTGAAGGCCAATCCCCTGTGCAGGGGCGTCACCTTCTCCGGCGGCGAGCCCTTTGCCCAGGCGGCCGGCCTGCTGCCCCTGGCGAAGATGCTGAAGGCCGACGGCTACGAGGTCGCGTCCTACACGGGCTACACCTTCGAGCAGCTGCTGCGGGGAACACCGGATCAGCGCGCCCTGCTCGGGAGCATCGACGTGCTGATCGACGGGCCGTTCATCCTCTCTCAGCGCAGCCTGGAGCTGAACTTCCGGGGCAGCCGCAACCAGCGGGTGCTGAACGTGCCGGCCAGCCTGGCCGCGGGCGAGGCGGTCGCGGAGACCCGCCCCGGATGGCTGGGGGAATACTGAGCAAAAAGCGGCGGGGCATCGCGCCTTGCCGCTTTTCGGGACAGAAATCAGCATCAATCGTACGAAATACGATTGATGCTATGAATGAAAATACTCCGTATATTCACACAAAACAGGGAGAAAAATGAAAAAACGGATCCTGACGCTGCTGCTGGCGGTGCTGCTGCCTTTGACGGCCATGGCGGACACCCGGATCATGGTGGCCACCGACCTGCACTACCTCGCGCCGTCCCTGTACGCGGACAGCGAGCTGTTCCAGCAGGTGATCCGCTACGGCGACGGCAAGCTGACGCAGGAGTCCCCTGCGCTGCTGGAGGCCCTGCTGGCGGAGGCCCGGCACCAGCGGCCGGATGCGCTGATCCTCACCGGCGACCTGACCTTCAACGGGGAAAAGCAGAGCCACCTGGAGCTGGCCGCGGCCATGGAACGGCTGTGGGACGAGGGGATCCCGGTGTATGTGATCCCCGGGAACCACGACATCGGCAATCCCGGCGCACTGGCCTACAGCGCCTACTCCTACGGGCCGACGGAAAACGTGACCGCAGCGGAATTCCGGGAGATCTGGGCGCGCTGCCTGGGCCCGGAGGAGCCTGAAGCTGGCATGAGCTTCACCGTCAGCCTGCCGGGCAACGTGCGGCTGCTGATGACGGATGTCAGCGTCTACGGGGAGGATTTCGCCCCGTACGGCCTGTTCACCGACGGCCACGCCCGGTGGCTGGCGCAGGCGCTGGCGGAGGCGGAAGCGGCAGGCGCGACGGTCATCACCGCCACCCATCAAAACCTGCTCAGCCAGACCTCCTTCTCCTCCGAAACCTACCTGATCCGGGGCGGGGAGCGGATGCAGGCCATGCTCGCGCAGGCCGGAGTCCGGCTGAACCTCTCCGGCCACATCCACGCCCAGCACACCATGCGCAGCGGGGACCTGACGGACGCGGCCACCGGTGCGTACAGCATCTCGCCCCATCGCTGGGCCATGGTGCACGTGGCGCAGGATGGCGAGGTCCGCTACAGCGCGGAGGCGCTGTGCCCGGAGCACCTGCGCGCGGGCTTTCCGGAGATGAGCGCGAAGTTCTTTGCCTCCGTCACGGTCATCAAGCTGCGGGGGCGGCTCGCGGAGGCGGACATCAGCCTGGAGGAACAGGAGATCATGCTGAACTACGCTGCCCGCTTCAACACCCACTTCTTTGCGGGCACGCTGGACCCGGCGGATCCCTTCTGGACGGCGGACCCGGGATACGCGCTGTGGAACGCGAACCGGGACAGGCTGTCCTTCGGCGACTACATGATGCGGAATCTCGCCTATGAGGAGGCGCTCCGGGACGCGCCGTGAGGCCTGCTCCCGACACCGCTGGATCCTCCGGGTTGGTTTACAGCGTATTTTGACACGATTCTCAAATAATAAGTATAAATGTAACTATTCAGTCGTACGATTCGCCTTGGTCTAAACCTCTCTGTCGCTGCGGCGACATCTCCCCTTTCAGGGGAGACAGGGGTCTAAAGTTACTCAAAGCCTCCCCTGAAAGGGGAGGGGGACCGCTTGCGGTGGAGAGGTTCCCTGGTAGGACTGAATAGTTACGTATAAATCAAGTAACGGCATGCGCCGAAGGTCCAGGGCGATCGGAAAGCTGTCAAGACCGAAAAGGTTTAC
>CAMKAE010000220.1 GCA_946410395.1 uncultured Clostridia bacterium | reverse complement strand
ATGTGGTTGGGCAGGCAGCCGAAGGGCTGGGCGCAGACGATGTTCTTGCAGCCGCTGCGCCCCAGCTCCATCATCTCCGCCGTCAGCAGCCAGCCCTCGCCCATCTTCACCGCGGGGGAGATGAACTCCGCCGCCAGGCCGGTGATCTCCTCAAAGGGCGTCCAGGGGCGGAATGAGCCCTCGCGCTTCATCATGCGGATCATGCCGTGCTTGAGCCCGCACAGCAGGCGGTAAGCGGCCCGGATCGGCAGGATCGTGGCCGTGCCGGTGCCGTAGATCCGGTGGGAGACGATGGCGTTGTAGACGCAGTAGAGCAGGAAGTCCAGCAGCCCCGGCATATTGACCTCGGCGCCCTCGCGCACCAGCAGCTCCTCCAGGTGGTTGTTGGCCAGCGGCGAATACTTGACGTAGATCTCGCCGACAACGCCGACCTGGACTTTCTTTTCATCGCTGCGGGGGATGGCGGCGTAGTCCCGGAGAATCTCGCGGAACCGGCGCTTCATCCGGAAATAAGACATGTGGCCGCGCCTGCCCAGGCCGTCTGTCAGCTTCTCCATCCACCGGTCCGTCACGCGCTGGCAGGCGCCGGGCTCCTTCTCGTAGGGCAGGACCTGATTCCGGAGGGCCATCAGCAGGTCGCCGAACACCACGCTGTAGGACAGCGCCCGAAGCATGGGCAGCGTCAGCCGGAAGCCCGGATGCTTCTCAATCGGCAGAAAGCTGAAGGAGATCACCGGCACCTGGGCCAGCCCCGCCCGTTTCAGCGCCTTGCGGATCAGGGAGATGTAGTTGGAGGCACGGCACCCGCCGCCGGTCTGGAACATCACCAGGGCGGTGCGGTCCGGGTCGTACTGCCCCGACTGCAGGGCGTGGATGAACTGTCCGATGACGCACAGGGCCGGATAGCAGGCGTCGTTGTGGGTGTACTTCAGGCCGGTCTCGATGACCTCCGGCCCGCTGTTCTTGAGAATCTCCATGCGGTAGCCCCAGGTGCGGAACACCTTGGCCACCAGCTCGAAGTGCATGGGCAGCATGTTGGGGGCCAGGAGGGTGTGGGTGGCCTTCATGGCCTTGGTGAAGGGCACATAGCCCGGGTCCTGCATCAGCGCGCCCCCCTTTCCTGAGCCTCAAGCGCGCCCAGCAGGCTCCGCAGGCGGATCCGCACGGCGCCCAGGTTGGTGATCTCGTCGATTTTCAGCTGCGTGTAGTGCTTGCCGCTGCGCTCGAGGATGTCCCGGACCTCATCGGTGGTGATCGCGTCGATGCCGCAGCCGAAGGACACCAGCTGCACCAGCTCCACGTCCGGGTTGGCGGCGGCAAAGGCCGCGGCACGGTACAGACGGGCGTGGAAGGTCCACTGGTCCAGGACCTTCACGTACTGGACAGGGGCCAGATGCGCCACGCTGTCCTCGGTCACGACCGCAAAGCCCAGGGAGCCCGCGAGCTTGTCGATGCCGTGGCCGATCTCCGGGTCGACGTGGTAGGGACGGCCCGCCAGGATCATGATGCGCCGGCCCTTCGCCCGGGCCTCACGGATGACCCGCTCACCCTCCCGGTGAACGGCTTCCACATAGGTGTGATAGGCGTCCAGTCCGGCCTGAGCGGCCCGGCGCAGCTCGCCGTCGGTGACGGAAGGATCCAGCTCCCGCACGCAGTCGCGAAGCCCCCGGGCGATGCGCTTCGCGTTGTCCAGCAGCAGGAAAGGTTCCATGAAATGCGCCTGCCTGAGCTGGGGCAGGTTGCCCTTGAGGGTCTCGCCGTAATACGCCACCAGCGGGCAGTTGTAGTGATTGCTGGCGGCCTTCTCGTCCACATTGTAGCTCAGGCCGGGATAGAAAATGTTGGTGATGCCCCGGTCCAGCAGCTCCAGCACGTGGCCGTGCATGATCTTGGCCGGATAGCAGGCGGTGTCCGAGAGAATGGTCAGCTGGCCGCGCTCATAGGTTTTGCGGGTGGACAGGCCGCTCAGGTGCACCTCAAAGCCGAGTTCCGTGAACAGCCGGTGCCACAGGGGCGCCAGCTCATACATGCCCAGGGCCATGGGGAGGCCGATCTTCCCGCGCTTTCCGGGAACCGGCCGCAGGGCTGCGAAGAAGTCTCGCTTCCACTGCTGCACGTTGGGGAGGGGCTCGCCGGCCTTCAGGCCCGCGCCCTTTTCGCAGCGGTTGCCGGAGACGTAGCGCGCTCCGCCGGAGAAGCGGTTGATCGTCAGGTGGCAGGCGTTGGTGCAGCCGTGACAGACGGAGGCGGTGGCCTCGTGGGTGAAGGCGGCCAGCTCCTGCGCGGAAAGCAGCGCGCTCTCCCGCAGGTGCATGCAGTGCAGGGCCGCGCCGTAGGCGCCCATCAGCCCCGCCACGTCGGGCCGGATGACCTCCGTGCCGACCTCCATCTCAAAGGCCCGAAGCACCGCGTCGGACAGGAAGGTGCCGCCCTGCACCACGATGTGCCGGCCCAGCTCCTCCGGCCGGTTGGCCCGGATCACCTTGTAGAGCGCGTTCTTGACCACGCTGACCGACAAGCCCGCGGAGATGTCCGCCACCAGCGCGCCGTCCTTCTGCGCCTGCTTGACGGAGGAGTTCATGAAGACCGTGCAGCGCGAGCCAAGGTTCACCGGGGCCGCGCTCATCAGGCCCAGGCGCGCGAACTCCGCCACGTCGTAGCCGGCGGCGGTCGCAAAGGTGGCGATAAAGGAGCCGCAGCCCGAGGAGCAGGCCTCGTTGAGCATGATGGAGTCGATGGCGCCGTTGCGCAGGCGGAAGCACTTGATGTCCTGGCCGCCGATGTCCAGAATAAAGTCCACGTCCGGTCGGAAGTGCTTCGCGGCGGTGTAGTGCGCCACGGTTTCCACCACGCCCTCGTCCACCCGGAAGGCGTGCCGGATCAGGTCCTCGCCGTAGCCGGTCACCGCACTGCCGCAGATGCGGATGCGGTCCCCGCACAGGTTCCGCAGCCGGATCAGCTGCTCCCGGACCAGGGTGACGGGGCTGCCCCGGTTGGGGCTGTAATAGCGGTAGAGGATCGCGCCGTCCGCCGAGACCAGCACCAGCTTGGTGGTGGTGGAGCCGCAGTCGATGCCCAGCCAGGCGTCCCCCGCATAGGTGTCCGGGTCGATCTCCGGGACCGTGGCCCGGGCATGGCGCCGGGTGAAGGCCAGGTATTCCTCCCGGGAGCGGAACAGGGGCGGAAGCTGCCCGGCCTGGCCGGGGGATGAGCTCGCCCGGGTCAGGCGATGCAGCAGCTCGTCGCAGGTCATGACCGTGCCGGGGTCGCTGAGCATGGCTGCGCCCATGGCCACGGCGTAACGGTCCCAGTCGGGGAAGAAGGCGTCCTCCTGCGCCAGGCGAAGCGTTTCGGTGAAGCGTTTGCGCAGGCCCATGCAGTAGTGCAGCGGGCCGCCGAGAAACATGACCTTCCGGGTGATCTCCCGGCCCTGGATCAGGCCGGCGATGGTCTGGTTCACCACAGCCTGGTAGATGCTCGCGGCCACGTCCGCCTTGTTCGCGCCCTGGTTCAGCAGCGGCTGGATGTCCGACTTGGCGAACACCCCGCAGCGGGAGGCGATCGGGTAGATGCGCTGCGCGGTGAGGGACAGGCGGTCCATCTCGTCCACGCTCATGTTCAGCAGCACGGCCATCTGGTCGATGAAGGCGCCGGTGCCGCCGGCGCAGGTGCCGTTCATGCGC
>CAMKAE010000219.1 GCA_946410395.1 uncultured Clostridia bacterium | reverse complement strand
GAAGGTCCAGGGCGATCGGAAAGCCCTGGTTGCGGTCCGCAGACCGCGAAATCCCCTTTCTGCCCATTTACAAACTTAACTGAGTTGCGTATCAAGCCGTAAATCTGACGCACTGAAAAGAGCAAGTGCCGCATTGACGCTTGCTCTCTTTCTTTTCTGTTATTGATAATTCCGTTCCTTGCGCGGGATCGGCTTGCCGGATCAGATCAGCCCGGCGATGTCGATGTTCTCGCCCACCAGGGCCACGGGCGCGCCCTGCGCCGCTTCGCTGCTCTCGGCATGCGCCAGGAGCCACTTGTTGCAGGCCCAGAGGTAGGCGTCCTCGGGGGCGCGGTTCTCCATGCCGGGCTTTTCCGTGTTGGTGCCCCTGGGCAGCGCCACCAGCACCCGGAATCCCTTCGCGGGGTCCGTGTGGCAGGGCGCATAGTGCAGCGTGGTGGCATAGACCTCCACCAGCACGCCGGCGGGCACTCTGAACGCCTTCACCTTCGCGGTGTCCAGCTTGCCGTCGGTGATCTCGTCCTGCTTGGCCAGCAAGAGGATGAAGTCCTCGGTGCCCAGGTTGAACTCGCTGTCCCGGTGATACTCCAGGCAGTTCAGCTTCGTGTTGTGGCCGTTGCACCAGCCCAGCTGCACCGGCATGCCGCCGAAGAGGTGGACGGAGGCCGCCCGGGAGGCGGGCAGCGCCTGCAGCTTGGGTTCCTCGGCGACATAATCCGTGCCTTCGGGCAGCGGGGTCTCCGGCAGGGTGTCCAGGATCTGACGGACCATGCCGTCCAGCCCGGTGATCACCTTGCCGTAGGGCTTGAATTCAGGGGAAAAGACGTCCAGGATGGTCATGGGGGAGCACTCCTTTCAACGCTTTTTTGTATAAAAGATTCGGGAATCCGATGACAGGGACATTCGATTCTGGTATAATAGGCACCGGATCAGGCGCCGAAGGAAATGCCCATGTGTTTGGCGATGGTGACCATCTGGTCATCCTCGGGCACCAGCTTGGGCACGCCCGCCACGTCCTTCAGGTCATTGTGCGTGATGCTGTTGCCCTTCAGGGCCACCGTGACGCCGAAGTGGCCGTCCCGGATCAGCTCCGCCGCGTGCACGCCGAACTGGGTGGACAGCACCCGGTCATAGGCGCTGGGACTGCCGCCGCGCTGGATGTGTCCCGGAACCACGGTGCGGGCTTCCACGCCGACCAGGGATGTCAGCTGGCGCGCTACCTCCGCGGAGGCGGAATAATGCTCGGCAGCACGCCGGATCTCGCGCTCCTTCTTCTTGAGCTTGGCCTCGTCCTTGCTCATGGCGCCCTCCGCCACAGCGATGATCGTGAAGCCCTTGTTGTCCCGGGCGCGCTTCTCAACGATGCCCGCCACTTTGTCGATGGAATAGGGAATCTCGGGAATCAGGATGACGTCCGCGCCGCCGGCCACGCCGGAATACAGCGTCAGCCAGCCCGCCTTATTGCCCATGATCTCGATGACCATGACACGGCCGTGGGAGGCCGCGGTGGTGTGGATGCGGTCGATCACGTCCGTGGCGATGTCCACCGCCGTGTGGAAGCCGAAGGTAAAGTCGGTGCCGTACAGGTCGTTGTCGATGGTCTTGGGCAGGCCGATGACGTTCAGGCCCTCCTCGCTGAGCAGGTTGGCGGTCTTGTGGGTGCCGTTGCCGCCCAGGGTCACCAGGCAGTCCAGTTTCAGGTCCTTGTAGGTCTTCTTCATAGCCGCGACTTTGTCCACCCGGTCATCCCCGATAACCCGCATGTTGCGGAAGGGGGTGCGGGCCGTGCCCAGAATGGTGCCGCCCAGGGTCAGGATGCCGGAAAACTGGCTGCGAACCATCAGCGAGTAGTCGCCCTCGATCAGGCCGCGGTAACCGTCGTGAATGCCGATGATCTCGGCGTCAAACATCTCATACGCCGCGCGGGTAACGCCGCGGATGGCCGCGTTCAGGCCGGGGCAGTCGCCGCCGCTGGTCAGGATGCCGATTCTTCTCTTCATGGGTTGTCCTCCTCCGCATACGCATTCGGGTGTGCCGGATTTTGCTGAGGAGAGTATACCACAAACCCGCCCGGTGAGCAACAAAGAATGACGAAAAAGGAGGGTTTTGCATGCGGTTTCCCGCCAGAAGCATCACGCTCAAGGACGGCCGTGCCTGTGTCCTTCGCCCCACGGCCTCGGAGGACAGCGAAGCCATGATCGCATACATGAAACGGACCGCCGCCGAGACGCCCTATCTTCTCCGCTATCCCGACGAGGTGCAGTTCACTTTGGAGGGGGAGCGGGAGATTCTCAGCCGGATCCTGGAGGATCCCGGCAGCGTCATGATGGTGGCAGAGGTGGACGGCCAGGTGGCGGGAAACGCCTCCGTCAGCGGCATCGGCACGAAGCGCAAGATCCTGCACCGCTGCTCCCTGGCCATCGCCCTGTATCAGGCGTACTGGGGACTCGGCATCGGGACCGCCATGATCGGGTACCTGACCGAGCTCGCCCGGCAGATCGGGTTCGCTCAGATCGACCTGGAGGTCGTGGCGGAGAACATGCAAGCCATCGCGCTCTACCGCAAGTGCGGCTTTGTTGAGACCGGCCGCAGGGTGCGTGCGCTGCGCTTTGACGACGGGAGCTTCCACGACGAGCTGCTGATGGTGAAAACGCTGTGATGAACGAAACGATTTCGATCCGCCGCTTCAGGGATTCAGACGCCGAGTCTGTCTCCCGCCTGATCGTCGACGCGCTCCTCACCTGCTGCGGCCCGGACTATCCGCCGGAGCCGCTGGGCGCCTTTGCCCGTTCACAGACACCGGCCTGCATGCGGGAGCGCGGCCGCACGACCCATTTCTACGTGGCGGAAGAGGACGGGACGCCCATGGGCTGCGCCGCCGTCGGCCGCGACCCTGAGGACCCCGGAGTCTGCGGCGTGTATTCCTTCTATGTGACGCCGGAAAAGCAGGGCCGCGGCATCGGACGCCGGCTGATGGAAGCTCTGGAGGCCGACCCCTGGAGCCGGGAGGCCCGGCTTCTGACCCTCCACGCCTCCCTGACCGCGCTGGGCTTTTACCGCAGGATGGGCTTTGACTTCCGGGACGGCTGTGCGCAGCCCGACCGGGACGGACTGTACATGATGGAGAAAGCAAGATGAAACTGGTATTCCTGATCGGCAGCGGCGCTGTTGGCAAGATGACCGTTGGCCAGGAGCTGATGAAGCAGACGGGCCTGCGGCTGTTCCACAATCACATGATGATCGAGCCGGTGATCGAGATCTTCGGGCGCTACGACGGGCCGACCGTCAACGCGCTGCGGGACGTGATCTTTCGCAGTTTTGCCGCCTCCGACGCATACGGCATGATCTTTACCTATATGTGGGCGTTTGATCTGCAGCAGGACTGGAACTATGTGGAGCACGTGAAGTCGATCTTCGCCCCATACAGCACGGAGTTCTATTGCGCAGAGCTGATCGCGCCGAAGGAGGTCCGCCTGGCGCGCAACGCGACGCCCAACCGCCTCCGCCACAAGGCCAGCAAGCGCGACCTGGCCTTTTCCTCCGCAATGATCGAGCAGGAGGAGGGCTATCGCCTGGTGAGCAATCCCGGCGAGGTCCCCTTTGAACACTACCTGCGCATCGACAACACCGATCTGACGCCGGAGGCGGCCGCCCGGCTGATCCGGGAGCGCTTTGGGCTGTGAAGAC
>CAMKAE010000218.1 GCA_946410395.1 uncultured Clostridia bacterium | reverse complement strand
AAGAGGTTGATGCCCTCCAGCGTGTTGCCCACCGCGTGGGAGTGCACCACGTCCAGCAGCACCCGCAGGCCCATGCCGTGCGCCTTGTTGACCAGGTACTTCAGGTCGTCCGGATAGCCGTAGCGGCTGGAGCAGGCGAAGAAGTTGCTGACCTGGTAGCCAAAGGAGCCGTAGAAGGGGTGCTCCATGATGGCCATGAGCTGCACGGTGTTGTAGCCCATGCCCTGGATGTGTGGGAGGATGTTGTCGGCGAACTCGCGGTAGGTGGCGATGCGGCTGTCCTCGCTGGACATGCCCACATGCGCCTCGTAGATCAGGGGCGCCTCGTCCTGGCGGAAGCCCTCATCGGTCCAGGGGAAGGTGTTGGCGTCCTCGACGATCTCACAGCACCAGCTCTGGGTGACCCAGTCCTGGATGGCCCGGCGGGTGTAGAGCGGCAGGTGCTGGGTCAGCTTGTCCCCGTTGCGGACGATGGTCATCACCCGGCTGCCGGGGCCGATGGTGTCCCCGGGAAGTTCCACCTCCCAGTTGCCGTTCTCCAGCCGGGTCAGGGGCGTGTCCAGCCAGTGCCAGCTGTTGAAGTCACCGGTGAGGTAGAGCTGATCCGCGCCCGGGGCCCACTCGCGGTAGATCCAGCCGGTCTTTGTGCGGTGAAAGCCGTAGAACTGATGGCCGTTGGCAAAATCCTTCAGCGTGACGCCCTTTTTGAGCAGCTGCTTTTTCTTGTCCGCATAGCGCTTCATGCGAAGGTCGATGTCGGACGCATAGGGCTTGAGCTCCGGATGCTTTTCCAGGATTCTGAACATCGGAATTCTCCTTCCGGTTTTTCTTTTTTTGCTGACCCTATTTTATGCCAGAAGGGCGAAAAAAGCAAGGGGATTGTGCCGCGCACGGTTTTTCCGGCGCCATCTTGCCCTTTTTCCCCGGCCTGTGGTATAATCCCCGGTGAGACAGGAGGAGACAGTGCCATGCTGACATTCGACAGCCAGTACACGGCTTTTGACGTGACCCCGGTGTCCAACCAGTTCATCCTGGAGTATCTGCCCGGGGCCAAGGACGAGTATGTCAAGGTGTATCTCTATGCGCTGATGCTCTGCGCCCATCCCCAGGAGGACATGTCGCTGGAAGCCCTGGCCCGCGCGCTGGCCCTGGAGGTTGGCACGGTGGAGGCCGCCCTGCGGCACTGGGAGTTTGTGGGCCTGGTGCAGCGGGTGCGGGACAATCCGCCGGAATACCGCTTTGCCCATCCGCTCTGGCGCAACCTCCTGGCCGGCGAGAGCCAGACGGACCCCGTCTACCGCACCTTCATGGAAAACCTCTACCACGCCTTCGCGGGCAAGCGCAAGGAGGACCTGCACGGCGCGGAGAAGCGCAAGGTCTGGGAGTGGGTGGAGGAGCTGAAGCTGCCGGAGGACGTGGTGCTGTACCTGGTGCGGCACCTGATCGCCACCCGGGGCCCCAACTTCAAGATCTGCGGCAAGGAGCCGGAACGCCTGGCGCTGCTGCTGGCCGACGAGAAGGCGCGCAGCGTGGAGGACGCCGTGGAGGTGCTGGGCCGCGAGCAGGACATCGAAAACGGCGCGGCGGAGATCCTGCGGCGCTTCCGCCAGCGGCGGGGCGTGCCCAGTCAGGACGAGGTGGCCCTGTACCGCAAGTGGCGGCGGGAGTGGGGCTTCAGCCACGAGGACATCCTGGCGGCCTGCGCCGAGACCACCAAGGGTTCGCCCAACTTCGGCTATCTGGACGGCATCCTGCGCCGCCTCTGGGAGCAGGGCGGGCCGCGGCAGGTGGAGGCCGTCCGGGAGGAGGACGAGCGGGTCCGGGAGGTGCTCAACCGCCTGGGCCTGAGCGTGGGCGTCAACGAGGCTACCAAGAAATACTACCGGATGATGACGGACCTGTATCCCCACGAGATCATCATGATGGCGGCAGACCTGTACGCCACGCGCCCCAACCGCAACCTCGAGGACGTGATGGCCGGGCTGGAGAGCTGGAAGAACCGCGGCCTGGACACGCCGGACCAGGTGCGGGCCTATGTGCGGGAATTCCAGGAGGAGAACCGGCTCATCGCCCGGCTGAACACCGTCTGGGGCGGCGGCGCGGTGCGCGCCGGGGAGACCGCCCGGGCGCAGGTTCGGCGCTGGACGAAGGAGTGGGGCTTCTCCGAGGCGGCCATCCTGTACTGCGCCGCCTTCGCGGCCGGGGAGGACAAGAAGGCCCCGATGAAGTACCTGAACAGGATCCTGGAGCGCTATCACACCGAGGGCATTCACGGGGAGAAAGAGATCGCGCAGGCCGAGGCCGCCCGGAGCCGGGAGAGCGGCGCCGTGAAGCCGGTCCAGGCCGCACGGGCCGTGGCCCAGGCGCAGTATGCCCAGCGGACCTACACCGACCGGAAGCCCGGCGAGATGCCGGAGTGGCTGGCGGAGATGCTGAAGGAGGAGCAGGATGCGCAGTGAGATGATGTCCCTGGCGCTGGACCGGCTGGCAGAGCGCCGCAGCCGCAACGCCGCCGAGGAGACCCGCCGCCGGGAGCAGGCCGTGGCGGCGTGCCCGGAGATCGGGGAGCTGCTCAGCGCCAGGCAGGAGCTGATCTACGCGGGGATCCGGGGCCTGCTGCAGGGCGGAGAACAGGCGCAGTCCGTTCCGGAGAAGATGGCGGCGTGCAACGCGCGCATCACGCAGCTGCTGAAGGCGCAGGGCCTGCCGGAGGACTGGCTGGAGCCGGTGTACACCTGCCCGGACTGCCGGGACACGGGCTATGCGGGAGAGACGCTGAAGACGCCGTGCCACTGTCTGCTGGACCTGTGCCGGACGGTGTCCGCGGACCTGGTGGACCCCGCCGGCGCGAAGGAGCAGTCCTTCGAGACCTTTGACCTGGGCATCTTTCCGGACACGCCGCTGCCGGGCCTGGGCGTCAGCCAGCGCGGCCTGATGGAAAGGGCAGAGCAGCGCTGCCGGAAGTGGGCGGAGACCTGGCCCGAAGGGCAGGTCAGCACCGTACTGCTCACCGGGGCCAGCGGCCTGGGCAAGACCTTCCTGCTCCACGCCATGGCCCGGACGCTGATCCTGCGGGGCAAGGACACGGTGCTCCTGAGCGCGTATCAGTTCATCGAGACCGCCCGGCGCTTCCACATGTCCATGGACGGAGGGGAGCTGGACGGCATCATGAACGCCGAGGCCGTGCTCATCGACGACCTGGGCAGCGAGCCGATGATGAACAACATCACCCTGGTTTACCTCTACAACCTGGTCAACGAGCGGCAGAACCGGGGCCTGGCCACGGTGCTGAGCACCAACCTGACCCCGGAGGAGCTGCGGCAGCAGTATTCCGAGCGGATCGCCTCCCGCCTGACCGACCGCCGGCAGAGCCTGGTGGTGGAGCTGGTGGGGGAGGACATCCGCCGCAGGAGGTGAGCGCATGGCCAATATCCAGATGTATGTGTCCAGAAAAAACTTTGACCAGCAGAAGGCGGACCGCTTCTTCAAGGAGCGCCGGGTGACGGTGCAGGTGATGGACCTGAAGAAGCACAAGCTGGGCGAGCGGGAGCTGCAGGTCTTTGCCCGGGGGATCGGGCTGACGAACCTGATCGACCGCGACGACAAGCGCGTGAAGGAGCATCCCGCCTGCTACTATGACCGGGACAGCCTGCTGACGGAGGCGATCCTGGAGAACCCCTGGCTGCTGAAATCCCCGATCCTGCGCTGCGGGAACAAGGTCACCGTCGGCTA
>CAMKAE010000217.1 GCA_946410395.1 uncultured Clostridia bacterium | reverse complement strand
CGCTGACCGCCGACGACATCGCCAAGGAAGCGGACTTCTTCTGCTTCGGCACCAATGACCTGACCCAGATGACCTTTGGCTTCAGCCGTGACGACGCCGGCAAGTTCCTGCCCGCGTACTATGCCAACAAGATCTACGAGTTCGATCCCTTCGCCCGCCTGGATACCGTGGGCGTGGGCAAGCTGATGAAGATGGCGGTGACCCTGGGCCACCAGAGCAACGCTGCGCTGCACTGCGGCATCTGCGGCGAGCACGGCGGCGATCCGTCCTCCATCGAATTCTGCAACGAGATCGGCCTCAACTACGTCTCCTGCAGCCCCTTCCGCGTGCCGATTGCCCGCCTGAGCGCCGCCCAGGCCGCGATCAAGGCCAAGAAGGCGTAAACCCTTACAAAGCGCGTCCTGCTCAGCGATGGGCAGGACGTTTTCTTGATTCCCTATGGCGTTTTTGCGCTGACTGTGTTAAGATTGCATATGAAAAAAACGGCAGAAGCCTGCCGTTTCGCAGCCGGGAAAGCGCTTACCAGATGATCTCTTCCTCTTCCTGAGCCGGGAGCTCGAAGATGAGGTCCTCAAAACCCATCAGCTGTGCATTGCCGGACAGGTCCGCGTACACATACACCAGGGACCAGTGAGGCTGGGCGTTCGGAACCACAGGGGTCACGGTGCAGAGGATGCAGTAGTTGGTGCCGGAAACGACCTGCGTGGCCAGCAGGGACACGGGCTTGACGTCACTGCCGGTGAAGCCCTCCAGCGCTTTGTCCAGCGCCGCGATGGCCTCCTCGGTCAGCATGCCGTCCGCGACGGCCGTCCAGCCGCCGAGCGCGGACTCCGCCAGGGACGCCGAGCACAGCAGGGTGGCGAGTACCAGGATCAGGGCAAATACCTTTTTCATGACAAGACCCTTCTTTCCACATTTCATCGGCGCTTTGTGCGCACACCCATCAAACGACATGGAAGCGGGAATTGTTCCCAAAACATATGCAAACCAATCAAAAAGGCTGGAAACGGATCAGGAGCCTTCCCGGCCGGAGAGAAAAGGAGCACAGCCATGCCGAAAACCAAAACGCCTTTCATCCCGCAGCGCGCGGATCCCTATGTGCTGCACGAGGGAGACAAATGGTACTTTACCGCATCTGTGCCGGCCTATGACTGCATTGCGCTGCGGTGTGCGGACACGCTGGCCGGCCTTCGCGACGCGGAGGAGACGGTCATCTGGCGCGCGCATGCGCACGGCCCTATGAGCAAGCACATCTGGGCGCCGGAAATCCACCGGATCGACGGGACCTGGTATGTGTATTTCGCGGCGGGGGAGCAGGAGGACATCTGGAAGATCCGCCCCTGGGTGCTGCGCTGCGAAGGGGATAATCCGCTGACGGGTCCCTGGACGGAGATGGGGATGCTCAAGGCGTGCGATCCGTTCTCCTTCCACGATTTTTCGCTGGACATGACCACGTTTGCGCACCGGGGCAAGCGCTACTGCGTCTGGGCAGAAAAGGTGGCTGTGGATCCCAAGATCTCCAACCTGTACATCGCGCAGATGCGCAGCCCGACCGAGCTCGCCACGCCGCAGATGCTGCTGACGTCCCCGACCTACGCGTGGGAGCGCTATGGCTTCTGGGTCAACGAGGGCCCGGCCTTCCTGGCGGAGGGGGAGCGTGTGTTCCTGACCTATTCCGCCAGCGACACGAGCGCGGCCTATTGCATGGGCATGCTCTGGGCAGACGCCGACGCGGACCTGATGGACATTGCCGCCTGGCACAAGCTGAACCGGCCGGTTTTCACCACGGACGAAGAAAAAGGCATCTACGGCCCGGGCCACAACAGCTTTTTCCGGGATGACGCCGGCAGAGCCTGCATGGCCTTCCACGCCAGGCCCTACCGGGACATCATCGGGGATCCGCTGTACGACCCAAACCGCCATGCCTTTGTGATGGCGCTGGACTGGAAAGACGGCATGCCGGTTTTCAGCGCCGATGCGCTGCTGATGCAAGAATAAAAAAAGCATCCAATGCGCCCATAGACACAACGAAAAACCGACAGGGAGCGAAAGACCGCATCCTGTCGGTTTTTGGTTCATGTTGCTTCGTCGGTCTCCCAGGCACAGTAGCGGGCATCCTCCGGCAGAATCTCAACCCTGCCGTCCGTCAGGCGGATCAGGGCGTCCTCTACGGGTGTCTGATCGGCCAGGCGCACCAGCAGTGTGAAGGTGACCGCGGAGGTGAATTCCACGTTTTCCAGCCGGACAGGCTGGGCCTTCAGCATGTGCTGTACCCGGTCCCACAGGGGATAGGCCACCTCGCACAGGAGCGGCCGGCTCTCCTCCATCACCACGATCTTCGCGGCTTCCAGCCCGATGGAACACGCATGGCTGTAAGCGCGAACCAGGCCGCCGGCCCCCAGCAGGATGCCGCCGAAATAGCGGGTCACCACGGCGCAGCAGTTGCAGACGGCTTTCTTTTTGATGACCTCCATCATGGGCAGGCCGGCCGTGCCGCCGGGCTCTCCGTCGTCGGAGTAGCGCATGACGCCCATGTTCTGCCCCAGGGTGTAGGCATAGCAGTTGTGCGTGGCGTCCCGGTGCTTTTTACGGATGCTCTCCAGAAAGGCCAGGGCCTCCGCCTCGGTGGAGACCGGCGCGGCATAGCCGATGAAGCGGCTCTTGTTCACCGTGTACTCCGCCGAGGCAGGGGAGAGCAGCGTGCGGTAAGCGCTCATTTGCGCACCAGACGCATGTAGGACTTCTTGCCCTTGCGGATCAGCAGGCCGTCGGGGCCGATCTGATCCGGCGTGATGACCGCGTTCAGGTCGGTGACCTTCTCGTCGCCCACGAGCACGGCGCCGGCCTGTACCTGCTGCCGGGCGTCGCTGCGGCTCTTGCACAGGCCGCACAGGGCCAGGATGCTGGTGATGCGGCCGTCCTCGGCCAGCTGGGCGTCGGTGATGTCAAAGGTGGGCACGCCCGCGCCGCTGCCGCCGGAGGCGAACAGCGAGAGCGCGGCATCGGCCGCTTTCTGCGCTTCCTCCTCGCCGTGGACCAGCTTGGTGACCTCGAAGGCCAGGACCTTCTTCGCCTCGTTGATCTCCGCGCCCTGAAGCGCGCCAAGGCGGTTGACCTCGTCCATGGGCAGGAAGGTCAGCAGGCTCAGGCACTTCTTCACGTCCGCGTCGTCCACGTTGCGCCAGTACTGGTAGAAGTTGTAAGGACTGCACTTGGCGGCGTCCAGCCAGAGGGCGCCGGCCTCGGTCTTGCCCATCTTGCGGCCGTCGTGCGTCAGCAGCAGCTGGAAGGTGCAGGCAAAGGCCCGCTCCCGGTCCTTGCGGCGGATCAGGTCCGCGCCGTGCATCATGTTGGACCACTGATCGTCGCCGCCCATCTGCAGCCGGCAGCCGTAGCGGTGGAACAGTTCCAGGAAGTCATAGCTCTGCAGGAGCATGTAGGTGAACTCCAGGAAGCTCAGACCGTTGTCGGTGGCCATGCGGGCCTTGTAGGCGTCGGCGGTGAGCATCTCGTTGACGGAGAAGAGCGCGCCGATGTCCCGCATGAAGTCGATGTAGTTGAGGTTCCTCAGCCAGTCGCCGTTGTTGACGATGATGGCCTGCCCTTCGCTGAAGTCCAGGAAGCGGGCCATCTGCTTTTTGATGCAGGCGACGTTCTGGTCGATGGTCTCGGTGGTCATCATCTTGCGCATGTCGGTCTTGCCGGAGGGGTCGCCGATCATGGCGGTGCCGCCGCCCA
>CAMKAE010000216.1 GCA_946410395.1 uncultured Clostridia bacterium | reverse complement strand
ATGTGTAAACTATCTTACCGGTCTAAACAGCTTTCCGATCGCCCTGGACCTTCGGACGCAACCCGTTTCCTGACTGATAATCCTTAATCTGAGACTTGTATGGAACGGCGCCGGGTCAGTTCAGCTGCTCGGCGTCGTTTTCGACTGCGACTTCCTCCACCGAGCGGATGGCCCAGCGGGCGAACACCATGGGGGTGTCCTTGCTGCCCACGACCATGGTCACGGTGTCGTCCTTCAGGGCCGTGATGGTGCCGTAGATGCCGCCGATGGTGCAGATCCGGTCGCCGGTCTTCAGGTTGGCCAGCATGTCCTTGACCTGCTTTTCCTTTTTCTTCTGGGGCCGGATCATCATGAAATACATCACGACGAAGATCAGGACAAAGGGAACCAGCGTGAAGAGAATGCTCACGGCCGGGTTGCCTCCCGTCTGGTCGCTCCCATTGGCGCTGCCCGCATATGCCGTGCTGATGCCGAGAATGTTATACAGAATGTCCATCTTGCAAGACTCCTTTCAAAATCGTGTATACACGCGCATTATAGCAGAGAATCGCCTCCGGCACAAGGGCCGGAAATAAAAGTTCTGACTTTCGTAACAACCGCCGCAGGAAAAAAGCCGGCTCGCGCCGGCTTGAAAAGCGGGGTCACTCATCCCAGAAGATGAGCTCGAAGCAGGGATAATACTGGTCACCGTTGACGCTGTCCTGCACCTGGTAGGTGCCCCGCAGGGTGCCGTACATCCGGTGCTCGGAGCCGGGCTCAAAGCCGGGATCCTCCGGCGCCATGACCACCACCACGTCGGAGTAGCCGTCGGCGGTGAGCCGCTGGGCCATGAAGATCAGGTATTCGCTGCCGTTGGGCACGATCTCGGTGACGTACATCTGATAGGTCATGATCCGGCCCACATAGGCTTTGACCTTTTTGCTCAGCAGGGTGTAGGCGGGTTTGATGGCCTCGGTCAGGGCCTTCTCCCGCAGGTCCACGGTGGAGATGGTCCGGGTGCCGACGCAGGTGAAGATGCGGGTCTCATAGTTCTTCTTGCTGAAGACCAGGGAGATGTTGTAAACGCCGTCGGTGGTCGTGTCGATGGAGAAGGAGAACTTGCCGCTGTTGTTGGTGCGGATCTGCTTGTTGTTGCGGCCGTCCACCAGGCACTGCACGGTCGTCTGCTTCATGGTGACGCCGGAGATCACCAGGGTGTCGCCGGTCAGCTCCATCTCCGCCGGCAGCGGATTGGTGAAGCTGACGGTCAGCAGGGTGTGGGAGTAGGTGGTGCTGTTGAAGACGTGCTCCTGGATGATCTTGCCGTCGCGCACCGCGTTGACGGTCATCAGCCAGATGCCCTCCTGGGGCAGCTGCACGCTGATCTTGAACTTGCCCTTGCGGTCGGAGTCCGTCTCGAAGATCACGGGCTCCGCGCCGTCATAGCGCATGCAGACGCCGGCCAGGTGCGTGTTGGGATCGCAGGTGCCCTCCACGGCGAACTTGCCGGTGTTGGTCTCCTCGGGCGGAACGGCGGTGAAGACCATGTTTGCCGTCTCGGCGGGGGCCTCGGCGCTGCCCTCGTCGGAAGTCACATCGCCTGCGGAGACGCCGCCGGAGACGGATTCCGCCATGCCGGTGCCGCTGGGCTGGGTGACCTGATCCCGGCCGATGAACTGCGTGAACTTCCAGCTGTTCCACACCTTGTTCAGGGAGTTGTTGTCCTTGTTGGCCAGCGCCCGGCCGAAGACCTTGTAGTCCAGCGTGATGGTGTAGCCGTTCTTGACGGTCTTGCGGGCATAGCCGCGCCAGGTCTCGCCCTCCCAGGTCCGCTTGTACTTGAGCATCAGGAAGCGGCCCTCGGCGGTCTTCTTCCACTCCGCGGACTGAATCTTGTAGCCCAGATCCGTGTAGGCCTTGCCGCTGAGGTGATCCCGGCGGTAGGCGGCGCGCAGGTTGGGCGTCTGGTCGTCGATGTCGTGCCAGGCGGTGGCGTCCGCATCCCGGACCGCGGTGATCTCCAGGCAGGCGTCCCCGTCCTGGGTCCAGGCCTGCAGCAGCACGCCCCGGGCTTCCCAGTCCGCCAGGGTCTCCTCCTCGGAGGTGCCGTGCCGGGCCAGCCATTCCGGATGCCGCGACAGGTTGTCCGCGCGCAGCAGGATGTAGGTGTCCGGGATCTCGCAGGTGGCGTAGATGGCCCCCAGGGAGACCGTGTCCGCCAGCGCGGTCCCGGCCAGCAGCAGCAGCGCGGCGCTCAGGAGGATCAGCAGTGTCTTTTTCATCAGTCAACACCGGCCTTTCGTCAGGAATGCGAAAAAATTCATCTTATTGTAACACAAAAGCCCGAAACACGCAAGACAAGATTTACATTTGAGCAAAAAACACAGGGCGGAAAAAAGAAAAAACTTTTCAAAAAACGGTTTACAAAGGGGACTGTTTCTGATACAATGCCACTTGGGCTATTCCGAACCGCTGCCTCGGGCTGCCGGTCACTCCGACGGCGCGCTGGGACTGCGGCGATTGGCCCGAATACACAAAATGGAGGACGATCCCCATGACCAAGGCTGAAATCATCCAGGCCTATGCCCTGCACGAGGGCGACACCGGTTCCCCTGAGGTGCAGATCGCGCTGCTGACCGAGCGCATCAACCACCTCAACGAGCACCTGAAGCAGAACAAGAACGACCACCACTCCAACCGTGGTCTGCTGCTGATGGTCGGCCGCCGCCGCGGC
The DNA here is from genome assembly GCA_946410395.1 of uncultured Clostridia bacterium. Classification (GTDB taxonomy): domain Bacteria; phylum Bacillota; class Clostridia; order Christensenellales; family Aristaeellaceae; genus RUG11272. Next base: position 1,035 of record CAMKAE010000216.1, on the reverse strand, counting down.
ATGCTCGACTACCTCAAGAAGACCGACATTGAACGCTATCGGTCCCTGATCGCCCGGCTGAACCTGCGCAAGTAAGCACAGGAGCACGCGGCACGCGTTCGCGAACCGACCGGCCGCCCTGAGCGGAAGCGAATCCGCTCAAGGCGGCTGTTTTTCGGGAGACCCGTACAGCATGGCCCGTCAGATGCTGTCTGCCTGAAATCGGACCGGTTTCCGGAAGACAGCACCTGAGGGCGGGAAGCGCCGGAGCGCAAGGCTGCCTCCGGCCGAGAGAGAAAGAGAAGGAGAGACGAACAGCATGGAGAGCAAATCCTACAGCATGGAACTGGGCGGCAAGAAGCTGACGCTGGAGTTCGGCAAGTACTGCGAGCAGGCCAACGGCTCCGTCTGGGTACACCTGGGCGACACCGTGGTGATGGTCAACGCCACCATGGCCCCCACCCCCCGCGAGGGCGTGGATTTCTTCCCCCTGGCCGTGGACGTGGAAGAGAAGCAGTATTCCGTGGGCAAGATCCCCGGCGGCTTCATCAAGCGTGAAGGCCGGCCCACCGACAAGGCGACCCTGACCTGCCGCCTGATCGACCGCCCCCTGCGCCCCCTGTTCAACAAGGGCATGCGCAACGACGTGCAGGTCGTGGTGACCATCCTCAGCGTGGAGCAGGACGTTCCGCCGGAAATCCCGGCCATGATCGGTTCCTCCATCGCCATCGCGGTGTCCGACATTCCGTGGGGCGGCCCCACCGGCGCGGTACACGTGGGCCGGGTGTACGGCCAATATGTGCTCAACCCCGATGAGGAGCAGCGCAAGGTCTCCGACATGAGCCTGTATGTGGCCGGAACCAAGGAAGCCATCATGATGGTGGAAGCCGGCGCCAACGAGCTGAGCGAGGACGTGATGCTCGACGGCATCATGTTCGCCCACGAGGCCATCAAGAAGCTGGTGGAATTCCAGGACATGATCGTGGCGGAGATCGGCAAGGAAAAGGTCGAGGTGCCGCTGATCAAGACCGGCGACGACGTGAAGGCCGCCGTGCG
>CAMKAE010000215.1 GCA_946410395.1 uncultured Clostridia bacterium | reverse complement strand
GTCGTTGGTGCCGTCGATCTGCATGCCGTTGTGGTCCAGGATCACGGTCAGGTTGTCCAGCTTATAATGGGCAGCCGCCATGGAGGCCTCCCAGACCAGGCCTTCGTCGCTCTCGCCGTCGCCGATCATGGTGTAGACATGGCAGGGGTTGCCGGTGTGCTTGGCGCCCAGCGCCATGCCCACGGCGATGGAAATACCCTGTCCCAGGGAGCCGGTGGACGCGTCCACGCCCGGGCACTTCTTGGTGTCCGGATGGCCCTGCAGGATGCCGTGGAGCTGACGGAAGTGATCAAACTCCTCCCGCCCGAAGAAGCCCCGCTCGCACAACGTGCCGTACAGGCCCGGCGCCGCGTGGCCCTTGGAGAGCACGAAGCGGTCCCGGTTGGGGTTCTTGTCGTCCTTGGGATCCACACCCTTCATCACGTCGAAATACAGCGCCACCAAAGCATCGGTGGCGGACAGGGATCCGCCGGGGTGGCCTGCGCCTGCCTTGTTGGTCATCACGATGATGTCCCGGCGCACTTGTCTGGCTACCGCCTCGAGCTCGCGAACGTCCATGGAACTCCTCCTTCATAACCGCAGCCGGTATGGCCGTGTGATTGCTTTCATTATAGATTCACCTGTGCCGGTTGTCAAGCGTTTAGACAGCAAAGGCCGTGCGCATCGGATGTTCCGCTCAGGCCTGTCGGTCAGCCGAAGGACCCCCAGTCCTTCCACGAGACATACTGCGTGCCGTTGATTGTCACCGTCGTGTCCCCCGTGTAGAAGACCGCGCTCCGGACTTCGTCGCCCTTCCTCTGCTCGAGGTATTTCCGGGTGTTCGCCGACAGTTTCTGCTCCGCGGCGCTCGCGCTTTTGATCTCGATCGCAAAGGTGTGCTGCCAGTCGGCGATGGTGTCTACTTCAAACCCGCTGTGATCCCGGTAGAAAGTAAGGTTGGGTTTTCTCCCCTGATTCATTCGCTGCTTCATCATCTCCGAAACCGCAAACGTCTCGATGACAGCACCCTTGTAACGACTCAGAAGCAGGTCCTCCCGGGTCTCCAGGCGGAGCAGATGGCAGAGCAGCCCGGCGTCCACGAAGTACAGCTTGGGCGTCTTCACAACGGTTTTCCCCAGGTTGTTGGTATCCGGCTCCAGAAAGTGAATGATGTAGGATCTTTCCAGAATGGACAACCATGATTTGATCGTCGGCGCGGATACACCGACGGCCCCGGCTATGCTCTCCATGGACAGCAGCTGTCCGCTGTGTACGGCACAGACCTGGAGAAACTTCCGAAATGTGGAAAGGTTGCTGGGGTTGATCAGCTCCCGCACGTCCCGCTCCAGATAGGTGTCGATATAGCCCTCAAACCAATCATAGGGATGAAAGTGCTTCTCCGGATCATGCAGCGGCGGATACATCCCCAAATGGATCAGGCGGTATGGGTCATCGCCGCGCAGGCCCGCATCGGCGATCTCCGGGAGCGTGAACGGGAGCAGGTTCAGGAAGGCCGCCCGTCCGGCCATGCTGTCGGACATATTCTGCTTCAGTTTGAACTGGCTTGAACCGGTCAGGATGAACTTTCCCGGTTCCCACCGGTTCCGGTCTACCAGCATTTTCAGCGCGTCAAAAATTTCGGGAACCTTCTGCGCCTCGTCGATGATCGCACCATCAGGAAAAGCCGACAAAAAATCGGCAGGATTGGCAGCGGCGAGTTCTCTGGCCGTCTTGTCATCGAAGGTGATATAGCGTTTGTCCGGAAATGCGCTTCTCGCGAGGGTCGTCTTTCCGCTTTGGCGCGGCCCTGTGATGCCAACCACAGGGAATTGCGCGCAATAGCGGAGCAGCGTCTCCTTTGCTCTGCGATTGATCATGTCAGCCCTCCCCAGCGTTCGGAAAATCCAAAGTTTTGGATCTGATTTTCCAAAGTTTTGTCCTTGACAATCCAAAGTTTACCATGCGGATTATCCAAAGTCAAGCGGGTTGAGCCCTTTATTTCAAAGGCTGAGGCAGTTTTGCCCTCTGCGTCCGTTCACAGCGCAATGGCCCCGCCATTTGCCATATGCTCCAGCGCCATTTCCATGGCCAGCCGCCCGTGACTGTAGGTCAGGCCGCCCTGCATATAGGCGGTGTAGGGCGCGCGCATCGGGCCGTCAGCGCTCAACTCAATGGATGCGCCGGCCACGAAGGTCCCAGCGGCCATGACCACCAGCTCCTGATAGCCAGGCATGTCCCAGGGCTCCGGCAGGGCCATGGCGTCCACCGGGGAAGCCATCTGAATGCCCTGGCAGAAGCGCACCAGGCGCTCCGGCGTCTCCAGCATGATGGCCTGGATGATGTCCGCCCGTGGCTCAAAAGCGCCCGGGGTGGTCTTCAGCCCAAGATTCTCAAAGATGCGGGCGGCCAGGATCGCCGTCTTCAGCGCCTGGGCCACGGTGTGGGGCGCCATGAACAGCCCCTGGTAGAACGGCTGCCAGGAAGCGGCGTAGCTGCCCACCTCCAGGCCGATGCCCGGGGCGGTCAGGTGCCAGGCAATGCGCTCGATGGCCTCCTTCTTCCCCGCCATGTAGCCGCCGGTGGGCGCGATGCCGCCGCCCGGGTTCTTGATGAGGCTGCCCACGCACACATCCGCGCCATAATGGGTCGGTTCCTTCTCCCGGACGAACTCGCCGTAGCAGTTGTCCACCATCAGCAGAATGCCCGGATGCCGCTCGTGCAGCATCTCCGCCAGCGGCGCAAAGGCCTCGGGCATCAGCGAAGGGCGCCAGGCGTAGCCCCGGCTGCGCTGGGCGATGACCAGCCTTGTCTCCGGCCGGATGGCCGCCTCCACCGCCGCCAGGTCGATCTTCCCGTCAGGCGTCAGCTCCGTCTGGCTGTAGGTCCGGCCGTGCTCCTTGAGCGAGCCGGGCGGCGTCCGGTCCGGGTCTGTGCCCAGGACATCCCGCAGGGTGTCATAGGGCAGGCCGGTGACGGACAGGATGTGGTCTCCGGGCAGGGTCAGGCCGAACAGCGTGGCAGAGAGCGCCGCCGTGCCGCTGGCGATCTGCGGGCGGACGATGGCCGCCTCCGCGCCGAAGAGGTCCGCCCAGATCTCCGCCAGGGTGTCCCGCCCGGTGTCGTCGTAGCCGTAGCCCGTGGAGGGCGCGAAATGCCGCAGCGCCACCCCGTGCGCCCGGAAGGCGTCCAGCACCCGCGCGGTGTTCAGGAGTTCCCGCTGGTCGATGTCTTCAAAAATCGGCGCAAGCTCCTTCTCGGCCTGCGCAATGCGTTCAGATGCTGTCATGCTTTTTCCTCCGCAAAAAATGTTTCAATACGCGCAAATGCATCTGCTGCCAGAGCGTCCACCCAGAAGAGATCCTTCTCCGCCCGCAGCCAGGTCATCTGCCGCTTGGCGTAGTGCCGGGAACCCTGCTGGATGGCGGCTTTGGCCTCCGCCAGGGTGATCTCGCCGCGCAGATACGGCACCAGCTCCTTGTAGCCAAGGCCCTTCATGCTCTGGCAGTCGGCCGGAACACCGCTGTCCAGCAGGCGGCGGACCTCCTCCGCCAGTCCGGCCTGCAGCATCTTCTCAACCCGCAGGTCAATACGGGCGTAGAGCTGCTCCCGGGGCATGGTCAGGGCGGCGCAGCGGCTCGCAAACGGCGGCTTCTCCTCCGTCTGCGGCTGCCGGGAAAAGGGCGTCCCCGTTGCGCGGAAAACCTCCAGCGCACGGATCACCCGGCGCACGTCGTTGACGTGAAGGCGGGCAGCGGTGACTGGATCGGCCTCCGCCAGGTCGCGGTGGAGCCGCTCCTTCCCGCCGGGCTGGGCCGC
>CAMKAE010000214.1 GCA_946410395.1 uncultured Clostridia bacterium | reverse complement strand
TACTTAAAGCCTCCCCTGAAAGGGGAGGGGGACCGCTTGCGGTGGAGAGGTTTCTTACGCCTGCGCCACGCAGCCGCGGCGCTCCACCGCGGGGCCGTCCGTGCCGAGGATTTCCACATCCTCGAGCAGAAGCTCCGCGGTGTTCTCGGCGATGAGGCCGGTGCGGGTCAGCTCCGGCACGCCGTCTGCCATGGCCGGCCGGATGGGCCGGGCGTCAGGTGCGCATGTGATGCGCACGCGGGAGAGCGTCACGGCCTCCACGGGCTGCTCCGGCAGGCCCAGGATATAGCCCGCGCAGCTGGCGCCGGCCGCGTCCACGTCCCGGAAGGTGATGCGGCCCACGCGCGGCGTGGTCGCGTCCACGGGCATCTTCTCCCGGCTCTGCACCCAGGGGCTGTGGCCGTCCGGATCGCAGAAATACAGGGCGTTCACCACCAGCGGCACCAGGACGTCCTCCATCTTCACGTGCTCAAAGACGATGTCGTCGATGACGCCCTGGCTGCCCCGGCCCCGGCGCGTCTTGATCCGCAGGCCCCGGTCCGTGCGGCGCATCAGGCAGTCCCGGACACGCACCCGCCGCACGCCGCCGGCCATCTCGCTGCCGACGGTCACGCCGCCGTGGCCGTTCTCCATCAGGCAGTGGGCGATCTCGATGTCCTCGCAGGGTGTTTTGAAGCGCTGTCCCATCCAGATCTTGCCGCTCTTGATGGCGATGCAGTCGTCCCCCAGCGAAAAGCGGGTGCCGGCCATCAGCAGGCGGGCGCAGCTCTCCGGGTCAAATCCGTCGGTGTTGGAGCTGTCCGCCGGAGCCTCCACGGTCAGGTTGAGGAACTTCAGATCCTGCGAGAAATAGGGCTGCAGGTTCCAGGCGGGGCTGTTGCGGATGGTGAGGCCCTGGAGGGTGACGCCGCGGCAGCGGTTCAGGAACACCATCCGCGGGCGCCAGGCCTTGCGGCGGACCCGGTGGTTGGGCCACCAGTTTTCCCAGTTCGCGCCGCCGTCGAGTATGCCCCGGCCATAGAGGAGCGCGTCCTCGACCTCCACGCCGTTGATCAGCGCGGCGAACATGTCCAGGGGGTTGCCCTCCCAGGAGCCCAGGCTGTATTCCGACTGCTCATCGGTGGTCTGGGTGAGGCCCGGGAGCACCGGGAGCGCGTCCCGGTCGTCGATGAAGCGGAGCACCGCGCCCTCGCGCAGCTCCACGCGCACATGGCTTTTGAGGAACAGGGAGCCGGTGCGCCAGGTCCCGGCGGGAATCAGCACGCGGCCCTTCGCCGGGCAGGCCAGGATCGCGGCCTGCAGCTGGGGGGTGTCGTCGTGCACGCCGTCGCCGACGGCGCCGAAGCGGCGCACGTCCAGCGTCACGCTCTCCGCCTCGGTGCGGAAGGTGACGGACGCCAGGCCCTCGATCTCGAGCGTGTAGTCCGTGTCCGGGAACAGGTCGCAGAGCGAAAACACGACGGTGCGGGCCTCGCCGCGGGGTTCGCCGTTCAGGGTCAGGGCGTAGGGCCGCAGGGTCTCGTAATAACCGCCGTCGGTGATCTCGAAGCAGGCGCTGCGGCCGCCGACAAAGAGGCATTTCAGCTCCAAGAGGTTCACTCCTTTGCCCGGAGGGCTTCGCTGCAGGCCATCATGAAGGCGGCGACGCCCTTGACCTCGTCGCAGCAGCGGTCCTCGGAGAGATAGTAGGCCACGGAGCCGTCCCGCTTGTCGCCCGGGCCCAGGCCCGCGACGCGGCACATGTCGCAGATGTGCGGCTTGCCGTCCTCGCCGGTGATGAACTTGGTTTCCGTCAGGCCCTTCCAGGCCTTGAGGCCTGCGGGCAGGTACCGGTCCGACTGCAGCACGCCCAGGCGCACGCCCTTGAGCAGCGCGTAGCAGAGCATCGCGGAGCCGGAGGTCTCCAGATAGTTGCCCTTGACGTCGGCGCGGTCGATGACCTGGTAGATCAGCCCGGTCTCCGGGTCCGTCCAGGGCAGGATTCCGGCGATCGCCTCGCGGAAGATCTCCACCAGGGTCTGCCGGTGCTCAAACATCTGCTCGTCGCAGAAGTCGATGCAGTCGATCAGGGCCATCAGATACCAGCCCATGGCCCGGGACCAGAAGTTGGCGGACAGCCCGGTTTCCTTGTCGCACCAGGGCTGCTGGCGGCTCTCGTCCCAGCCGTGGTAGTACAGTTTCTTTTCCTCGTTGAACAGATGCTCCCGGACCACCTTGAACTGGTTCGTGATGTCCTTCAGGTCCGCGTTGCCGTTGAGCCGGCGCTCATAGAGCATCCGGAAGGGCTGGGCCATGTACAGGCCGTCCAGCCACACCTGCCAGGGGTAGATCTCCTTGTGCCAGAAGTTCCCGCACTTGCACCGCGGATGCGTCCGCAGGCGGTTCATGTGGAACTCGATGGCGGTGCGCCAGCGGGGATCCTCCGGCTGCTGCTCCATGGCGAAGAACAGGGGGCGGCCCGGGGCGATGTTGTCGATGGAGTAGGCGTGCAGCTCAAAGGCCGGGATGCTCCCGTCGGGCTGCACAAAGCGGGTCATATAGCGCATGGCAAAGTCGCGGTAGAAGGGATCCCCAGTGGCGCGGAAGAGATCGATGGCAGCCACCAGGATGCAGCTGTCCTCATAGTTCCAGCCGTTCTTGTACTGGGTGTATTCCTCCATGTAACGGTGCGCAAAGGCCTGAATATCCGGCATACAACGCCCTCCTGTCCGTATTCGGTGCCTTCATTATACGGGCTTTTCCGGGGGCTGTCAAGGAACAGAAACGCGGCAGCCCCTTGCCTTTTGCGGCGGTTTCCTGTAGAATCCGGGTGTCCGTCCGGGCGTGCCGGCCGGGAATCGAAGCGAGGTGGATGCGGCGTGAACTTTGACGCGTTTGTGGCACAGGTCCGGGAGAACGGCTGGAACGTCTTCGGCGCGGAGGTGTGGGAGCGGGGCCGGCTGCTGCATGCATTCGGGGACACCCGGGACAGCCTCCGCGAGATCTATTCCATCACCAAATCCGTGCTGTCCGTGGCCGTGGGCATGGCCTGGGACCGGGGGCTGATCGACCTGGAGCGGCCGGTGCTGTATGATCTGCCGCGGACGTGCGTGACGCGGATGTTCGCGTCCCAGCGGGCGGTGTTTGAAAAGATCACGCTGCGGCGGCTGCTGACCATGTCGGTGCAGGACCTGCCCATGCAGGCGGAGGGAGCGCACTGGGTGGATTACGCCCTGGCCTGCCCGCTCGTTCGCCCGGAGGAGGCGTCCTTTCACTACAGCAACATCAGCGCTTACCTGGTGAGCGTGGCGCTGACGGAGGCCCTGGGGGAGGACCTGGGCGGTTTTATCGAGCGGCAAATCCTGGCGCCGCTGGACATCACCCGCTATGCGTATGCGCGCTGCCCGGAGGGGTATTTTGACGGTGCGACCGGGATGAAGCTCACGGTGCACGATGTCGGCAAGCTGGGCCGGCTGCTGTGCGCGGGCGGCCTGTGGAAGGGCGAGCGGCTGCTGTCGGAGGCCTATATCCGGCAGGCCACGGCCGCGCAGGTGCCCTGCATGGAGGGCGGCTACGGGTATCTCATCTGGCGGGAGTACGGCGGGTTCAGCTTTCACGGAAAGTGGAAGCAGCGCTGCTTCGTGCTGCCGGACCGGGAGCGGGTGGTCACGCTTCTCTCCCACATCGAGGCCCCGTGCCCGGAACTGACGGACAGCGTGGTCCGACATCTGCTGAGTGAAGGAACAATGTAACGATACAGTCCTGCCAGAGAACCCCACCACCGCAAGCGGTCCCCCTCCCCTTTCAGGGGAGGCT
>CAMKAE010000213.1 GCA_946410395.1 uncultured Clostridia bacterium | reverse complement strand
AACGCCTCCTCAAAATACGCACGCCCCTGAAGCGACTTGCTTTTCAGGGGCGGAAATGGCGTATTTCCAGCGCTCTTCTCTCATCCAGACTGTACTGTCGGCCCCGGAATCTCACCGGATCGGCCTGTCTGTCGCCAGACAGGTTCGCGGGCTCTACCGCCGGTAGGGAATCTCACCCTGCCCCGAAGAAGCTTCATGAAGCGATGCAGTTTTTACGGCGGATCTTCCGCCGGGGTTATCTTAGCACAGGGGCCCGGCCTTGTCAAGCTTGCGCCTTTACTTGCGGAACAGCGTCTGCTTCAGCACCACATAGAAGCAGCTTTCCCGGCTGCTGACGCTGACCCACGGGTCGATGAGATAGGTATAGTACACCTGTCCGCGGAAGCTTCTGGTCTTGAAGAAGGGGTAGACGTAGGCGTTCTCATACTCGCGGGTCTCCCCCAGCGCCCAGATCCGGTCCAGCGTGGCCCGGTTGGTGACGATGAAGCGGGAGGTGGTGGTCTGGCCGACGTTCGTGCGCGTCAGGGCGTCGTAGCACAGCCCGTAGTAATCCTCAAGGCTGTTCACCACCGCGATGCCGTTCACCGCGGCGACCTCCGCCTGCCAGGAGCGCCCGTAGAGCCGGTCGAAGGCCGCGGAGGTCCCGCTGCAGGCCGGCAGCCTGGCGCTGTCGTCCACCCGGACGTGGTCCTGGACGATCTGGCTGTCCGTGATGTTGTAGTACTCGTAGGTGACGCAGCTGAAGGGCTTGTCCTTCTCCCCATACCAGTCATCCCAGGTGACGTCCGTGTTGTACCAGCTGCCGCTGAGGCGGACGAGGTTCCAGGCGTGAAGCGTCTGCCCGCCGCCGGAGGGCGTGTTGCCGATGCAGTAGCAGCAGGGGATCCCCAGGCGCTGCATGAGGTACTGGAAGGCCTTGGCGTAGCCCGCGCAGACCGTCTGCCGGTTGACCAGCGTGGAGTAGATGTCCTGGTTGTGGGGGCTGCCGGCCACATAGGTGGTCTCCTGCGCCAGGAGATCGTGGACATAGCGCTCCGCCTGGTATTCGTTCATGCCGGCGGTCCCCTTCAGGATCCGCTGCGCCGCGGCCTCCACCCGCTCCCGCTCCCGGCGGACGTCACCGGCGGAGAAGCTGTAGGTCAGGCTCACGCGCTTCACCAGGCCGTTCTCATACCACGGCGTGTAGGAATGGGTGGCCCAGAACAGGTCCGGATGGTCGTAGAGCACGAACCACAGGATCCGGTTCACCTGGTTGTTGGAGACCGGGACGGACAGGGCGGCATCGTCCGCGCAGTCCGTCAGCGCCTGGTACAGCTCGGCATAGACCGTCCGCTCCTCGCCGCCGAGCATCGCGTAGTAGAGGTACAGGCTCGTGTCGAAGGTGCGGGCCGGCGCCGGGGTCTCCGCCCGGGGGGTCGGCGTGGGCGGCGCCGTGCGGACCGCCGTGATGGTGAAGATGCCGGCCAGATTTTTCTCCAGGCCCACCACCCGGAAGGTCATGTCAGCGCCCTCGGTGCCCGCGTCCACCTTGCCCCAGAACTTGCCGCTCATGGAGGAGAACTCGATCCAGCCGTTGTCCTCCCGGTAGTATGAACCCGGGTAGACCGCCGAGGCGTTCCCTTCCTGTTTTGTGACGAACCACACCCCCAGCTCGTTGAAGAAGCGGATGGGAATGGTGAAGGGCTCGAACGTCACGTCGCAGCTTGCGTCCGGCACGATGCGGAAGGTGTACGTCTCACCCACGACGATGATCTGGGAGCCCGCGCGCAACCGCACCTCCGGCGCGGGTTCCGGCGTCTGCAGCCGCGGTGCGAAGTCCGTCGCGTTCCCGCTGCCGAAAACCGGCACCGCGTCGGTGCCCTGCGTAAAGTCTGTCACCCGCACGGCAAAATCCGCGCCCTCGCAGTCGGTGTCGCACTTGCCGTTGAAGGCCAGCAGAGACGCGGGATCATTCTCCAGGCTGAAGGGATCGCCGCCGGTCGCGGTCAGGTCGATGTACTTCCGGTTGTCCATCCGGAACATGCTCACCCGCCGCCCGCCATATGTGAGGTCGCACTCGTTCACGGAGCGGAATTCCATGGTCACGTACACCGGCTCAAAAGAGCCCTCGAGGCCCGCCGCCGGTGTCAGGAGCACGGTGTAGGGCGTCCCGGTCTTCAGGGCCAGGCCCGCCACGTTGATGTCCTTCCCGGCGCCCTCCGCCCGGGCCGCCGGCAGCGCCCCGCAGGTCAGCAGCAGCGCCAGCAGCAGGGCCGCGCCCCGCACAATCCGCTTCCTCATCGCACTCACTCCCGGGTCAGGATCTGATATGAGATGGGAAGCTCCGGATCAAAGCAGATCTGCAGCGTGTCACCCTGCAGAGAAAAACCGTAGTCCATCGGTCCGATCTGAAGGGTATACGACTCGCCTTCATACGCATAGGTGTACTCGCCGAAGTATACCGTGACCCGGACCCCGTCCTCCGCTTTTTCGGAGTAGGGCTCGTCCGTCATAACGATGGAATTGATCGGCATCAGCACGCCGTTCATGTCATAGCTGCCGGTCCCGTCCGCGTTGAAGACCCATACAATGTCGCTGTCCGTGATCTCGTTATGGAAGCTCCAGGTGCCCACCAGGGCCGGATCGAACACCGCTTCCGGGTATTCCTGCTGCTCCCCGTTGACCGTGACCGTGGCGGTGACCGCCATGGCGGCGGACGCCACGCAGAGCAGGAGCACAACCGCCGTCAGAAGGGCGGCCACGCGCATTCTCTTTCCGTTTTTCATCTGTCTTTCTCCTTTTCCGGATTGTCGGAATCCTTGCGGGCGGCCCTCAGCCCCACAGCACCGCCAGCGCCGGCACCACCTGCTTTTTCCGGGAGACCACGCCGGGCAGGAACACCCGGTCTCCCTGCACCTGGCAGCCGTTGAACGCCTGCCGGATGATCTCCTCGTCCCCGATGAACAGCAGCTGCGTACCCTCCTTGAGGACGTCGGTGAGCATCAGCAGCACCATGTCGTATTCCCGGTCTTTTTTCATCTTCGCCATGACCTTGCGGAATTCGTCGGCGCGCTTCATCATGGTCTTGGAGTCCATGGTGGTGATCTGGCTGATGCCCACCCGGTGCTCGCCCATGTGGAACTCCTTGAAGTCAGTCTTGAAGACGGTCTCGGCGGGCTTGTCGGCGCTCTGGCTGGCGGAGAAGACCTCCTTGCCCAGCTGCTCCAGGTCCAATCCGGCGATGTTCGCCAGGCGCTCGGCCATGCGTCGGTCGCGCTGGGTGGCCGTAGGCGACTTGAACATCACCGTGTCGCTGATGATGGCTGCCGCCATGAGGCCGGCCAGGGCTTCGTCCGGCATGATGCCGTGCTCCTGGAACATGGTGCCGACAATGGTGGCGGTGGAGCCGACAGGCTCGTTGCGCATGAACACGGGGTAGCCGGTCTCCACGTCCCCCAGGCGGTGATGGTCGATGATGCCCACCAGCTCCGCCTGCTCGATCCCGGGCACGGCCTGGCCCACCTCGTTGTGGTCCACCAGCACCAGGCGCTTGCGCTTGGGCCGCAGCAGATGGAAGCGGCTCAGGGTGCCGACCACCTTGTTGTCCGCGTCCAGCACGGGATAGGAGCGGTAGCGGCTCTGCAGGACCTTGTCCCGCACGTCATCGAGGAAGTCGTCCAGGTGGAAGGAGACCAGCTCCTCCTGCTGGGACACCCGGCTGACCGGGATGGACTGGTAGATCATCCGCGCCGCCCGGTACGCGTCACAGGGCGTGCTGATGATGCAGGTGTCCGACACCGTGTTGCGATACTTGTCCGCCAGCGCGCC
>CAMKAE010000212.1 GCA_946410395.1 uncultured Clostridia bacterium | reverse complement strand
GCCGGCGCGCTGGGCGGCGACGTCACCGTCACCGGCCTGCAGCCGGACTCCCTCCAGGGGGACCGGGCCGTGCTGCGGCACCTGAAGGCCATGGGCGCGCAGGTGGAGGAGACCCCCGGCGCCGTGCGGGTCCGGGGCGGCAGCCTGAAGGGCGCCGTGCTGGACATGCGCGACACCCCGGACATCGCGCCGATGCTGGCCCTGGTGTGCCAGCTCGCGCAGGGCGAGAGCCGCCTCACCGGCTGCGGGCGGCTGCGCATCAAGGAGAGCGACCGCCTGGAGGAGACCGTGCGCCTGCTCAACTGCATGGGCGGCAGCGCGCAGATCGTCGGCGAGGACCTGGTGCTGCAGGGCGTTTCCGGGCTGAAGGGCGGCATGACCCTGCCCGCGACCGGCGATCACCGCATGGTGATGCTGGCCTCCCTGGCGGCGCTGCGGGCGGACGCGCCGGTGACGGTGCCCGGGGCGGAGGCCCTGACCAAGTCCTGGCCGGATTACCTGGCCGTCTACCGGGCGCTGGGAGGAAAGGCGCAATGAGCAGCAGCTTCGGCCAGGCCCTGAAGCTGACCCTGTTCGGCCAGAGTCACGGGCCGGGTGTGGGCGTGGTCATCGACGGCTTTCCGGCCGGAATGCCGATCGACATGGAAAAGCTGGCCGCGATGCAGCGGCGCAGGGCGCCGGGTCAGAGCCCTCTGACCACGGCCCGGCGGGAGCGCGACGAGGCGGAGTTCCTCTCCGGCGTGCTGGACGGCGTCACCACCGGCCAGCCCCTCTGCGCGCTGATCTGCAGCGCGGACATGCACAGCGCGGACTACGGGGACGGCGTCGACCTGGTCCGTCCCGGTCACGCGGACTACACCGGCCATGTACGCTATTTCGGCTTTGAGGACGCACGGGGCGGCGGCAGCTTTTCCGGCCGCCTGACCGCGCCCCTGGTGACGGCCGGGGCCCTGTGCCTGCAGTGGCTGGAGAAGCAGGGCGTCCGGGTTTTCAGTCACATCAGCCAGCTCGGGTCACTGCGGGACGATCCCATCGCGCAGGCCGGCCCGGAGGCGCTCACAGCCCTGAAAGCCATGCCCCTCCCCGCCCTGCGCCCCGGCCTTGCGGAAGAGATGAAAGAAGCCATCCTCGCGGCCGCGGCAGCCGGAGACTCCCTGGGCGGCGCGGTGACCTGCCGGATCGACGGGCTGCCCGCCGGGCTGGGCGCACCCTTCTTCGACAGCGTGGAGAGCGAGCTCTCGCATCTCCTGTTCTCCGTTCCCGGGGTCAAGGCCGTGGCCTTCGGGGACGGCTTTGGCTTCACAGCGGGACGCGGCAGCGAGATGAACGACGCCTTCCGCATGGAGAACGGCCGCGTGGTGACCGCCACCAACCACTCCGGCGGCGTCAACGGGGGCATCACCAACGGGATGCCGGTCCTGTTCACCTGCGCCGTGCGGCCCACGCCGTCCATCGCCCTGCCGCAGCAGACCGTGTCCCTGCGGCGCATGGAAAACGCGGAGCTGGCCGTCAGGGGACGCCATGACCCCTGCATCCTCCCCCGCTTCTGCCCGGTGGCGGAGGCCGTGGCGGCCATCGCCGTCCTTGATCTGTGGAAGGAGCGGAGCGCATGCCTGCGTTGGTAGCCTATCCCGGCGTGACGGGCAGCTTTTCCATGGGCGCTGCGGCGGCTGCCTTTCCGGAGGCGGAATACCTGCCCTGCGAGAGCTTTGAGGCGGCGGCCCGGGCCACGGCGCAGGGGCGCGCGGACTATGCGCTGCTGCCGGTGGAGAACTCCTTCGCCGGCGCGGTGATCCCCACCTACGCCCTGCTGGAGAAGCAGCCGCTGTTCATCGTCGGCGAGATCAAGCGCAGCATCCGCCATCAGCTGCTGGGGCTGCCCGGCGCGTCCCTGGCGGGCATCCGGCGCATCAGCAGCCACCCCCAGGCCATCGCCCAGTGCGATGTGTTCCTCGCGGGACTCGAAGGCGTGGAGATTGTGCCCTCGGCCAACACCGCCATCAGCGCGAAGGCCGTGGCGGAGGGCGGTGACCCAACCGCGGCGGCCATCGCCAGCCGGGAGGCCGCGGCGGCCTTCGGCCTGACCGTCCTGTGCGGCGACATCCAGACGTCCGGCCGGAACACCACCCGGTTCTTCATCGTCTCCCGGGACAGGACGCCCCTGGCGCCGCCGGACAAGGCGACGGTGGTCTTCCGCGTCCGCAACGAGGTCGGCGCGCTGGCGCGGGTGCTGAACACCTTCGCCCGCCACGGGCTGAACATGTGCCGCATCGAGAGCCGGCCCATTCCGGACACCCCTTTTCACTACTTCTTTTCCGCCGATTTCGAGGGCGACATGGACGCCGCCCGCTTTGAGACCGCCATGGCGGAAGCCGGGACCTGCGCCGCGGACCTGCGGGTGCTGGGCCTGTATCCCCGGGCCGCGGAGGTCACCGGCTGACACGACACAAAAAGGAGCAAGCCATGATCACCAATGACAAGGGCATTGTGGAGCTGAAGCACTTCATCCTTCGGGAGGTGTGCCGCCTGGCCTGGGACGGCCAGCTGAGCGCGGAGGAGACGGAGAAGATCGTCTACGAGGTCAGCCCTGGCCCCAAGCCGCAGTACCGCTGCTGTGTCTACAAGGAGCGGGAGATCGTCCGCGGCCGCATCCGGCTGGCCCTGGGCCAGTGCCCAGACCCCGCCTACACCACCAGCAACGTGGTGGCAGTGATCCCCGCCGCCTGCGACGACTGCCCGATCCAGAACTACTTTGTCTCCGACATCTGCCGCTTCTGCCTGGGCAAGGCCTGCCTGAGCAGCTGCCAGTTCGGCGCGATCAATCCCGGCGCCCACAAGATGCACATCGACCCGGTCAAGTGCAAATCCTGCGGCCTGTGCGCCAAGGCCTGCCCCTTCGGCGCAATCATCCACCAGGAGCGTCCCTGCAAGAAGGCCTGCCCCGTCGATGCGATCTTCTACAACGAGGCCGGCATCTGCCAGATCGATGAGAGCAAGTGCATCCACTGCGGCCACTGCATCCACAACTGTCCCTTCGGCGCCATCGGCTCCAAGATCTACGCCGTGGACGTGATCCGGGCGATCCGGGAGGGCAAGCGGGTGATCGCCATGTGCGCCCCCGCCACTGAGGGGCAGTTCGGCAAGGACATCGGCATGGCCGCCATCCGCAGCGCCCTGAAGAAGGCCGGCTTCGCGGACATGGTGGAGGTGGGCCTGGGCGGGGACATGACCGCCGCCTACGAGGCCGTGGAGTGGATCGAAGCCCGGCGCGAGGGCCGCAAGATGACGACTTCCTGCTGCCCGGCCTTCATCTCCCTGCTGCGCCATCACTTCCCCAAGCAGTATGAGGAAAACAAATCCGACACCGTCTCCCCCATGGTGGCCGTCTCCCGCTATCTCAAGAGCCTCGACCCCGACTGCGTCACGGTGTTCATCGGGCCCTGCATCGCGAAGAAGGGCGAGACCCTGAGCGCGTTCATCAAGGATCCCGCCGACTATGCCCTGACCTACGGCGAAATGGTGGCCATGCTGGACGCTCGGGGCGTGACGATCGAGCCGGTGGACGAGGACTACCAGGAGGCCTCCCGCTTCGGCAAGGCCTTTGCCGGCAGCGGCGGCGTGGCCGGCGCGGTGCTGGAGGTCATGCGCGAGATGGGCGAGGACACCTCGGACATCAAGCTGCAGGTCTGCGCCGGCGGCGACGAGTGCCGCAAGGCCATCAGCCTGCTGAAGGCCGGCAAGCTGGAGGCGGACTTCATCGAGGGCATGATCTGCCCCGGCGGCTGCGTGGGCGGCCCCTCCAAGCACCAGGCGGA
>CAMKAE010000211.1 GCA_946410395.1 uncultured Clostridia bacterium | reverse complement strand
CTCGCCCCGATGACGTTTGCGCTTCCGGTCAAATCAAGCACAATCGTTGTGCTCGGCGCCGTACCACTGATTGTTCCTGACGTTGCGACAACGGAATAAGTTGTGCCGTTCCATGTGCCGCTCAATGTAACGGCTTTATTAAAATTTACGACATCTCCCGCAGAATCAGTCAGTTTCAGCGTGTCCCCGTTTTTCTCCGCGCTCACGATGCATTTGTTGAAAGTGTTCCCGCTTCCGAACCTCAGTGATCCGTTCAGCGTTGTGAGTCCCGCCACCGTCAGCGTCCCGCTGCCGTTAATGCCGCCCGCCACGCTCAGCGCGTTCGCCGCCAGGATCGAAATGTCGCTGATCTTCGCCTGGATGTAGTTCGCCGTCACGTCCGACGCGTTCAGCTTCCCGGCAATGATCGTTGTGCTTTTGTCGCTCCCGATGTAAACCTTGTTTGCATCGATGTGGGCTTCGCTTTCCCCGGCATTGTTGATCGCCAGCGTTATCTCGCCGGCCTTGATGTAGTTTTCCTCGCCGCTCTGCGTCGTCCTGGTCCCGACGACCATCGCGACCTTCCCGGCCTCGACCGTCAGCGCCCCGCTCAGGGACGAAGTCTCCGACTGCCTTGCGGTAGCCTCCGCTCGGATCGCGGTGTCGTTCATGCTGATCTGCGTCGTGTGAGTGACGATATCGCCTTCGGCCCGGGTGACTCTGGCATCAACCCCGTTGCCGTCCACCATCAGCTGCGCAACCCTTGACCAGTTCGGGTGCCCATCAATGGATCCGGCGATGGCCTCCGCGACCATGCCGACGTGCGTGTCCGTGTCCACGAACCAGGCATGGTCCTTTTCGTTCTTCGCAGCGCCTCCGCGTCCGCCGGCAGCGCTCCGCTCGCTCTCGCGGTTAATGATGCTCGCGACATCCTCCAGGACGTTCGCCAGCGTGACCGTGAAGCGCCTGGGCTCTTTGATCTTGTCCGGCCAGCTCAGCTTCTTGACGGTCTCGACGATCGTCGTGCTGTACTCCGGCAGCGGCACCCGGCACTTCTTGTTCAGCCGGATATTGTCCAGCGGTTCGCCGGTTGCCTGGCTGTAATCAATGCCCTGCACCGTCACTGTCACAGAAGGCTCACAGTGCCGCGAAATCCGCTCATTTGCCCACGCCAGAAGCTGGCCCTGTGTTGTTTTGCTCTGGTCGGTCTCAACCTTGGAAACCGTGCCGTAAACGTCTTCATTGCGGCTCACATAATTACCGCTGATGTGAAGGTTGTTCTCCCCGATTGGATAGAACCGGGTAAACATCTTCGACCGGTCCACCGTGCGCTTGAGGCTCTGGATGTTCCGGCCCTCGCGCATCTCGCTGGTCACGTCACTGCTCAGCTGCCGGATGTGGATCGTGAACGGCATCGTCGTCAGGTCGTACTCCCACACCGCGTCCTCCAGGGAGGCTGTGACGGTCTCCAGCGCCGCGTAGAGGTTGTCGCCGTTGAACTTGTACGGGTTGCTGACATTGTACTCAAAGTCCCCCAGCGCCCAGATGTTTTGCTGGTTAATGATGTACTGCGCGGCCTGCCTCGCTGTGCAGTTCCCGCCGCTTCCGCCCATGTCTTCCGGCTTGATCTCGCCAAACATGATCCGGTCCTTCAGTGTGTTGATCACGTGCTCCAGCTGGTAGTTCCGCGTCTTCGTGTTGTAGGTCGTGTCGCAGGACTTCACCCGCCACACGATGCCGGCGCCCGGTGCCGTGTTGTCCAGCAGCCACGCCCCGACCGCAATATCCGGCGCGGAGGGACCGAGCTGCATGGTCGCCGTGCTTTTGCGTTCCTCCAGTGTCAGCCCCATCGCCTCCGGCTCGAATTGCCCCGCAGGCGTCAGGCTCTGGCCGTCCAGTAGAATCATTTTCTCACCCCATCAGAATCTGCCGGAGCAGCTGAAAGTCGCCGTCCCTGTTCCGCCCGCGCTCCAGCTTACGCCGGTCGTCCCCGGGCTCACGTAAAGGTCATTTGCGCTCAGGGCGCTGCGCTTATCCATCGCGCTGCGGTAGGTGCCGCCTGTCGCCTGGATGCGGATGCGGAGCAGGTAGTCCCGCCCGGTGTCCAGGTGGTCGATGACCAGCGTCTCGCCGTTTGCCAGACCGAGGCTTGTGAAAGCGAACGACTTCCCGCCGCAGGTGACCGTCAGCGCGTTTACCGTGCTCCCGCTTGAGTTCCGGAAGGAAAAGTCCATCACGTTATCAAACACGCCAGGAACGCCAAAATTGTGCGATCCGCTGGCCCCTGTTGCACGGATCAGGCTCGGGTTCACCTGCTGCCAGTAGGGGCATCCATAGGCCCGGAAAGTAATGGTAAACACGGTCCCGAAGCTGATCAGGTCGCCCTCTGCCGGGAATAGCGCGGCGATCACACGGATCCGCCTGTCCGGTTTGTAGTTGACCGTCATCCAGCCGCCGGCAGCTGCCCACCTGTTCACCCTTTCGAGGATGTCCCGCCGTTCGGTCGGATCGTCATCATTGATTGAAAACTTCACCTGGATGTCGAGGCTGTCCCGGTGCAGGTTTGTCATCCGCGCACCGGCACCGCCCCACAGGCTGACCGCGGAAACCTGGTCTTTTCCGGCGGCAGGTTCCACGCCCTGGACCAGGATCCGGCTGTCAAGGCTGTCCAGCTCCACGCCGTCCAGCGCCACACGCCGTGAAAGAATCATCCGCGCCGCCTCCTTATGCTGTGATACTCCGTGCGATGAACTCGCTCACATACGGCGCGACCATGTAGCCCACCGTCGCCCCGTCCAGCTCCACCTTGATCCCGCCGACCGCAGCCCCGACCGCCTCGCCGGTTGCCGCTGCCATCAGGCCGGGCAGGCTGTTAAAGTTCCGCAGGTCCGCTCCGGAAATGTTGTCCTGATTCCCGAGGCTCCCCTGGTTGCTCCACCAGTCGGCGTCAAACATGGCACTCGGGAACAGCTCGTCCCTGCCAAAGCCGACCGCGTCCTTGATGGCATTCGTGATGATGTCGGTCGCCCACGCCTCATCCCTGCCGAACAGGGCTTCCTGGTCCATGTAGGGCGCCATATGCCCCAGCAGACCTGCGGAAGCGTAGCTGGTCGGGCCGTAACCGTACTGCATGGCGTCACCGCCGGCGCCGCTGTAGCGCCCGAAGGATTCTGTATACGCCTGCAGCCATTCGTCGTCGTTGTAATGCATGGAGAACAGATCCTGCACGTTTTCATTGCCCCATGCGCGGCTCATCATCTGCCACATCCAGGGCGAATATCCGCGGCTGGCGTCCTTCATCATGTCCAGCCACAGGTTGGCGCTCCCGCGCTCGCTGTCCTCAAAGTTCCAGAACTTGATAAATTCCTCCGGGCTGGAGAAGTGCCCCATCAGCTGAAGCATGGCCGCGTCCATCCGCTGGCTGCGGACCCGTTCCTCCGCTGCTGTCAGTTCCCGGCCCTCAAACCCGGCGTTTGCCGCGCTCACGTTCTCGCTGAACTCACGCATCCAGCCCATCTCTTCGGAGCTGTAGCGGCCCTTTTCGATCTGCCGGTTGTATTCGTAGTCGTTCATCAGGCCCTTTTTCAGCTCGACCATCAGCCAGGTGAAACCGGCAACGCCAACCCCTGCTGCACCGAGCGCTCCGAGCCCGCCCAGAAGGCCGCCGGTGCCAGCCAAAGCCGCCCCCGTAGCGCCTCCGGTTACTGTAGACCCGAGCGAGAACGCCTTGACCAGCTCGATCTGCGCGATGATCGCCGCCAGTTTTGTGGCGATCGCGCCCAGTTTCGCGATCAGCCAGACGCCAAAGATCACCTCGAGGGCCGTCTTCACATCGTTCT
>CAMKAE010000210.1 GCA_946410395.1 uncultured Clostridia bacterium | reverse complement strand
CTGTTCGGCGGCGCCGGCGTGGGCAAGACCGTGCTGATCATGGAGCTGATCCACAACATCGCCCGGGAGCACGGCGGCCTGTCGGTGTTCACCGGCGTGGGCGAGCGCACCCGCGAGGGCAACGACCTGTACTATGAGATGAAGGAATCCGGCGTGCTGGCCAACACGGCGCTGGTCTACGGCCAGATGAACGAGCCGCCGGGAGCCCGCATGCGCGTGGGCCTGTCCGGCCTGACCATGGCGGAGTATTTCCGCGACCGGGAAGGCCAGGACGTGCTGCTGTTCATCGACAACATCTTCCGCTTTACCCAGGCGGGCTCGGAGGTCTCCGCGCTGCTGGGCCGCATGCCCTCCGCCGTGGGTTACCAGCCCACCCTGGCCAACGAGATGGGCGCGCTGCAGGAGCGCATCACGTCCACGAAGAAGGGCTCCATCACCTCCGTGCAGGCGGTCTATGTGCCCGCCGATGACCTGACGGACCCGGCCCCGGCCACCACCTTCGCGCACCTGGACGCCACGACGGTGCTCTCCCGCTCCATCGCCTCCCAGGGCATCTATCCGGCCGTTGATCCGCTGGACTCCACCAGCCGCATCCTGAACCCGTCCGTGGTCGGCGAGGAGCACTACGCCGTGGCCCGCGAGGTGCAGCGGATCCTCCAGCGCTATCAGGAGCTGATGGACATCATCGCCATCATGGGCATGGACGAGCTCTCCGACGAGGACAAGATCCTGGTGCAGCGGGCCCGCAAGGTGCAGCGCTTCCTGTCCCAGCCGTTCTTTGTGTCGGAGAAGTTCACGGGCTTTGACGGCATCTATGTGCCGGTCAGCGAGACCATCCGGGGCTTCAAGGAGATCTGCGAGGGCAAGCACGACGATCTGCCCGAGTCGGCCTTCCTGTTCGCGGGCACCATCGACGATGTGGTGGCGAAGGCCGGGAGGGGCACATGAGCACCTTTCCGCTGAAAATCTCCACGCCCGACGGCCTGAAGTTTGACGGCGAGGCCGAGCACATCGTGATCCGGGGCGCCCTGGGCGACCTGGCGGTGCTGGCCGGCCATGTGCCGATGATGACCACGGTCCGGGAGGGCGTGTGCCGGGTGGTCACCGCCGACGGCGCGACCCGCAGCGGCACGACCCGCGGCGGGATCCTCACCGTGGGGAAGGACAGCGCCGTGGCGCTGCTCTCTGACTGGAACGAGAATGCATAAGATCCGGAAAAGGAGCCGCGGTGCTCCTTTTTCGTCGGGAGATGAGGCTGTGGACGGGGAACTGGAACAGGTGCTGGCGGCGCTGCGGCGGTTGCGGGTGCCGCTGCAGCGGGGCGAGTATGACCTGCACGCCCTGGTGGGGCAGGCGCTGACGGAGGCCGGCATCGCCTGGGCGCATGAGGTGCCGCTGGCGCCACGCTGCCGGATTGACTTCCTCTGCGGCGGCGTGGGCATCGAGGTGAAGCGCGGCAAGCCGGAGCGGGCGCGGGTGCGGGAGCAGCTGCGGCGCTATGCCGGGAGTGAGCGGATCACCGCCCTGGTGCTGGTGACGGAGCGGCAGATCGACCTGCCGGACAGCCTCTGCGGCAAGCCCCTCGCGGCCGTCTGCCTGAACCGCCTGTGGGGCATTGCGCTCTGACGTGCTGTATTCCCGCTGTTTTTTGCTTGACAGCGCGGGAGAAAGAGGCGTATAATCCGCGTGAAATCATCATAAATCGTACGAAGTACGATTTAACACCATGAATGAAAACACTCCGTTTTTCATGGTAAACCTGGATCGGAGGCCCGCCATGAACATGCGCCGCACCTTCGCGTTTACGGACCCCGCCGGATACGGCCGCGCGGGGGTTTTGGCGTAACGGACGAAGAGCGGATCCGCCGTATCCGGAAGCTCTCTGCGGGCTTCCTTTTCTTTATTCTGATTTGAGAGGGAGAAAGATATGATTATCGTTCTGCGCAAAGATACCACCCAGAAAGAAATTGATCAACTGACCAACGCGATCACTGCCACCGGCGGCATCACCGTCAACCCGGTTTACGGCGCGGACATCACGATCCTCGGCCTGATCGGCGACACGAGCCGCGTGGACGGCACCCGGATCGAGAGCTTCCACTGCGTGGACCGCATCATGCATGTGGCCGAGCCCTACAAGAAGGCCAACCGCATGTTCCACCCGGAGGACACGGTGGTGGACGTGGCCGGCGTGCCGGTGGGCGGCCGCAGGCTCGCGGTGATGGCGGGCCCCTGCTCGGTGGAGAGCCGGGAGCAGATCACGGGCGTGGCCCAGGCGGTGCAGCGCAGCGGCGCGGCGATCCTCCGGGGCGGCGCGTTCAAGCCCCGCACCTCGCCCTACGCCTTCCAGGGCCTCAAGTACGAGGGCCTTGAGCTGCTCAAACAGGCCCGGGAAGCCACCGGCCTGCCCATCGTCACCGAGCTCATGTCCACCGCGGACATCGACCGCTTTGTGGAGGACGTGGACTGCATCCAGGTCGGCGCCCGCAACATGCAGAACTTCGACCTGCTGCGGCAGCTGGGCCGAATCGACAAGCCGATCCTGCTCAAGCGGGGCATGTCCGCCACGGTGGAGGAGTGGCTCATGAGCGCCGAGTACATCCTGGCGGAGGGCAACGAGAAGGTGATCCTCTGCGAGAGGGGCATCCGCACCTTCGAGACCTATACCCGCAACACCCTGGACCTGAGCGCGGTGCCGGTGGTCAAGCGGCTGAGCCATCTGCCGGTGATCGTGGACCCGAGCCACGGCACGGGCAAGCGTTGGATGGTGGACCCGATGGCCAAGGCCGCGGTGGCGGTGGGGGCCGACGGCGTGATGATCGAGGTGCACAACGACCCGCAGCACGCCCTGTGCGACGGACAGCAGTCCGTGACGCCGGAGCAGTTCGACGGGATCATGAAGGACATCCGGGCCATCGCCGCGGCGGTGGGCCGGGAGCTGTGACGGAGGCAGCCATGGAACGGATCACGGTGCCCCTGGGGGAGCGCAGCTATCCGGTGATCATCGGGGACCGGGCCCTGGCCTGCGCCGGGGCGCTGGTGCGGGAAAACCTGCCCGGCGCGGCGCGGGTGGCCGTCGTCACCGACGACCATGTGGCGCCCCTGTACCTGAACGGCGTGGCGGAGAGCCTTCGGCAGGCGGGCCTGGCGGCGGAGACGCTGGTGCTGCCCCACGGCGAGGGGACGAAAGCCCTGGGCAGCCTGCCCGGCCTGTACGCCTTCTTTGCCCGGGCGGGCATCACGCGCCAGGATGCCGTGCTCGCGCTGGGCGGCGGCGTCATCGGGGACCTGGCGGGCTATGCGGCCGCGAGCTGGCTGCGGGGCGTGCGCTTTGTGCAGGCGCCCACCTCCCTGCTCGCCCAGGTGGATTCCTCGGTGGGCGGCAAGGTGGCGGTGGATCTGCCGGAGGGCAAAAACCTGGTGGGGGCCTTCTGGCAGCCGTCGCTGGTGCTGTGCTGTCCCGCGGCGCTTGCCACCCTGACGGACCGTTTCTGGCGCGACGGCCTGGGCGAGGTGGTCAAATACGGCGCCATTGGGGATCCCGGGCTCTTCGCCCTGCTGGAGAAGCAGGCGCCCGGCGGCCGGGAGGGCCTGATGGCCGTGATGGACACCGTCCTGCGGCGCTGCATCCGGGCCAAGGCGGACGTTGTGTCCCGGGACGAGCGGGACACCGGCCTGCGCATGACCCTGAACTTCGGGCACACGATCGGCCACGCGGTGGAGACCTGCGAGCACTACACCGGCCACAGCCACGGGGAAGCCGTGGCCATGGGCATGGCGGCTATTACGCGCCTCAGCGAGGCGAAGGGACTGACGGAGCGGGGCACCGCCGCGCGCCTGGA
>CAMKAE010000209.1 GCA_946410395.1 uncultured Clostridia bacterium | reverse complement strand
GCAGGCATTGGGGAATGGTGTAACGGCAGCACCTACGACTCTGACTCGTATTGTCTAGGTTCGAATCCTAGTTCCCCAGCTTTGGCTCCGTTGTCTAGAGGCCTAGGACGTCGCCCTCTCAAGGCGAAAACACCGGTTCGAATCCGGTCGGAGCTGCTGAAACGGCTTGTCAGAGAGCCGTTTTTTTGTCGCAGTGCAATCGACAAAGGCAACACAATAAGAGCATCTCTTTCCATGCAAAGTTCTACAGGTTCTG
This sequence comes from uncultured Clostridia bacterium, assembly GCA_946410395.1. GTDB lineage: Bacteria > Bacillota > Clostridia > Christensenellales > Aristaeellaceae > RUG11272. The sequence goes on along the minus strand of CAMKAE010000209.1, from coordinate 3,627 downwards.
CCGCATTTCCCTGACGAGGCTTTTTTTCGAATTGACAGGGATTCAATACATATGATAAAATTAACTTGAGGTCGCAGCCACTTGAGGACGCAATTTGCGGCCTTCGTGAGTAATCCCAAAGGAGCAGCAAATGGCTGGCAAGAAAGCGGCACATCCGGGCATCGTGCAAACCCAGGCAGTTATTCATACAGACCATGCAGACATCCAAAGCATGATTCACATTGTTCGTGGACAGCAGGTCATGTTGGACAGCGATCTTGCTGCGCTATACCAGACAGAAACCAAAAGGTTGAATGAACGCGTGAAACGCAACCCGGCGCGTTTCCCGGATTCTTTTTGTTTTCAGTTGACAAAAGATGAATATGCTCACTTGAGGTCGCAATTTGCGACCTCAAGTGATGAGTATGGCGGCCGCAGGTATCTTCCCTATGTCTTTACTGAAGGCGGAATTGCAATGCTGTCCGCGGTTCTGAACAGCGAAACTGCCATCGGAGTCAGCATTCGCATTATGAATGAATTTGTGGCAATGCGGCATTTCCTGGCAAACAACGCTGCGCTTTTTGAAAGAATGAACGCAGTGGAACTGAAACAATTGGCATATCAGAAGTCCACAGACGAAAAGTTCGATAAGGTATTCCGGTATATTGAGGATCATGCCGAATCGGAACAGAAGGTTTTCTTTGCAGGTCAGATCTATGATGCTTTCAGCCTGATTACATCCATCATCCGGAAAGCATATACGGATATCATCCTGATCGATGGATATGTGGATGTGGATACATTGAATATACTGGCCAAGAAAAACGCAGACGTTCATGTCAGGATCTACACATATGCCAACACAAAGCTGACCAGTGCGGATGCCGCAAACTTTAACGCACAGTACCCTTCGCTGACGATAAAGAAAACGCAGTTATTTCATGACCGGTTCTTGATACTAGACGGCAGTACTGCTTATCATATCGGTGCGTCCATCAAGGATGCAGGAAAAAAGTGCTTCGGGATTTCATTGATTGAAGACCCCGACCTGGTGACGGAATTGCTGAACCGTTTGAAGAATGTCTGAGACGCAAAGGCAAATCTTGTGAACAAGCGCAAAACTCCCTTGACAAAACTATTTCGATTTGATACAATCTTATTGTCCCAAATATTTATGACAAGGAGGACTTATCCATGAGCTTTTATGACTACACCGTTCCGGCACCCGATGGCAGCGAAGTTTCCATGAAGGACTATGAGGGCAAAGTGGTGATCGTGGTGAACACGGCCACGGGCTGCGGCTTCACGCCCCACTACAAGGATCTGGAAGCCCTCTATGAGCAGTATCACGACCAGGGCCTGGAGATCGTGGACGTGCCCTGCAACCAGTTCGCGGGCCAGACCCCCGGCACCGACGACGAGATCCACCAGTTCTGCCAGCTGAAGTACAACACGCAGTTCCCGCAGATGAAGAAGAGCGACGTCAACGGCGAGAACGCCCTGCCCCTGTTCACCTACCTCAAGTCCCAGCAGGGCTTCAAGGGCTTCCACGGTCTCGCCGCCGTGGCCATGAACGTCATGCTCAAGAAGATCGACCCGGATTACAAGAACAATCCCGACATCAAGTGGAACTTCACCAAGTTCATCGTGGACCGCAAGGGCGAGGTCGTGGCCCGCTTCGAGCCCACCGACGGCATGAAGGACGTGGCCAAGTGCGTGGCCGGCCTGATCTGAGCCAACCAAACATATGATGAAAGGGGATCAGCCCCATGACTGTCCCGGATGAAAGCCTGAAGCTGAAAAACCAGCTCTGCTTTCCGCTCTATGCCGCGGCCCGGCAGGTGGTGGGGCTCTACACCCCGCACCTCAAGCCGCTGGACCTGACCTACACCCAGTACCTGGTGTTCCTGGCCCTCTGGGAGGAGGACCACCAGACCGTCGGCGCGCTCTGCGACAAGCTGTACCTGGACAGCGGCACCCTGACGCCGCTGCTCAAGCGCCTGGAGGCCGCGGGCCGCATCGTGCGCACGCGCAGCGCCGCGGACGAGCGGGTGGTGGTGGTCTCCCTGACAGAGGCCGGCCGGGCCCTGAAACAGCAGGCGGCCGAGATCCCCGGCGCCATCGCCGCCTGCGTGCCCCTGGAGCCCGCCGAGGGACATGCCCTGTATACCCTGCTGTACAAGCTGCTTGCCAAGGAGGAGACACCGTCATGAGCGAACAAGGAAGCGCTGTCGTCAGCCGTCAGAAAAAGATCGTCCGCACCAGTCTGCTGGGCATCGGGGCCAACATCGCCCTGGCGGGCTTCAAGGCCGCGGTGGGCCTGCTGGCCCACTCCATCGCCATCGTGACGGACGCCGTCAACAACCTGACCGACGCCCTCTCCTCGGTGATCACGGTGTTCAGCGCGCGCTATTCCGCCAAGCCCGCCGACCGCGAGCACCCCTTCGGCCACGGCCGCATCGAGTACTTTGCCGCCGAGCTCATCGCCATGCTGGTGATCTACGCCGGCATCACCGCCCTGGTGGAGTCCGTGAAGAAGATCATCGAGCACGAAGAAGCGAAATACACCGCGCCCGGCCTGATCATCATCGCCGTCGCGGTGCTGGTGAAGGTGCTGCTGGGCTGGTACTTCAAGAGGATCGGCAAGGAGACCAACAGCGAGGCGCTGTCCAACTCCGGCCAGGACGCTACCCTGGATGCGGTGATCTCTGTCTCCACCCTGGTCGCGGCGCTGCTCAACCATTGGCTTGACTGGGAAATCGAGGCCTGGCTCGGCGCGGCCATCTCGCTGTTCATCGTCTACTCCGGCGCGAAGATGCTGATGGAGACCGTGAGCGAGCTGCTGGGCGCCCGGGCCGACAGCGAGCTGTCGAAGGCCATCCGGGAGACCATCAACGGCGTGGACGGCGTGCTGGGCAGCTATGACCTGTTCCTGACGGACTACGGCCCGGACCGCATGATGGGCTCGGTGCACATCGAGATCCCCGACACCCTCTCCGCCCGGGAGATCGACGCCCTGTGCCGCAAGGTGCAGGAGACCTGCTACCTGAAGCACAGCGTGGCGCTGACCGCCGTGGGCATCTACGCCCACAACACCAGTGACAACGAGGCCGCGCGGATCCGCGACGACATCCGCCGCCGGGTCATGTCCCACGAGGGCGTGCTGCAGCTCCACGGCTTCTACCTGGACGAGGCTGCCAAAACCATCCGCTTCGACGTGATCCTGGACTTTGCCCTGCCGGACCGTCACGCGAGCTATGACGCCATCGTGGCCGAGATCCGGGAGGCTTACCCGGACTGGCATGTGTCCGTGGTCCTGGACACCGATATCAGCGACTGATCTTTCCATACGAACAGGCGCCCCGGGTTCACACCGGAGCGCCTGTTTTTGTGTTTCAAGGAATCAGTAGATGTTGTCGTCGTCGCCGTAGCTGTCATCGTTCTCGCTGAAGTAGGCGTCCAGGGTGCCGCTGGGCACAAAGCCTCGGGCCGTCTGGCCGTTGATGACGGTCTCGATGTAGTCCCAGGCGGTATCGTTGTACATCGTGGTCAGGTAGGTGACCTGCGTGCCGGCGGGGAGCCAGCACAGGGACGCGCCGGTGAGCGCGGGATCGTCGGTCAGGTTGGCGGCGTTGACCACCGTGCGGG
>CAMKAE010000208.1 GCA_946410395.1 uncultured Clostridia bacterium | reverse complement strand
GAACAATGATCGCAAGATCAATGATATAAACGGAGGCTTGACATGGACTTGCAGCGGGAAGTTGTCTTCTGCTATCTGGAAGAAGACAACGCGCAGAATGTTTATTTCAGGGTGATTCCCCTGCTGACGGCCAGCGGGGATGTGCGGGAGGAGGCCCGCCAGGCATGGCCGGACAACGGTGCGCTGCGGATTATACCGGACCGCAACGAGCAGTTCACCTTCAAGGACCGGATGCGGGCAATGGGCTCCTGGTGCGCGATGGACCTGACGCCCTTCCCGGAGGACGCGAACAAGATCCGGACCAACAAGAACTACCGGCCTGAGCACGAGGAGACAAACCGCTTTATCGTTTTCTCCGACACGGTGCGGCCGCTGGAGGAGGCGCCCTTTTTCGAGGTGCTGGGCGGGAAACCCGAAGACGCGGCACAGCTGGCCGCCGGGGCAATTACCCCCCGGTTTTTTGTGCTGGACGGCGACACCCTCTACGGCCCGGTGGAGCGGGCGAATCCCGCGGTGCCGCAGGCCAGCGAACCGATGGAGGCCAGCCTGGTGACCGCAGAGCTGCCCGACGGCCGGGAACACACGCTGCTCTGCCTGCTTCCGCAGGAGGCGGAGGCCTCCGCAGAGCCGGAAGCACAGTCTGAGCCCGACACGAAGCCCGAAGCCGGCGCAGAACCGGCAGCACAGCCTGCGCCATCGTCCGGCAAACGGAAGAAAGCCCGGGAAGACCTCCCCATCGGAGAGAACCTGGAGATTCTGGATACCGGCAAGACCTTTGAGGAGACGCTGACCTCCCTGTCCCAGCCCCTTCCCGACGGCGCAAACCTGCTGCAGGAAAAGCCCCAGGAGCACGCGGACGCCAAGACCGTGGCAGCCCGGGATACCCGCAAGCTGTCCGGCACCGCGCTGCGGCGTACCGGCGTTCAGACGTCCGTTCCGGCCCCCCGCAATCACGTGCAGGAGGTGGTCAGCAGCCGGCTGCAGGTCCTCCGCAGCGCGGACCCGCCGGCGGAGCCGGTGGCGTTCTCCACCGACCTGAAGGCCGTGGAAAACCCCGTGGAGACGGCCATGGCCGCCGTCCGCAGGGCCTGGGCCATCACGGACACCCGCCCGCGGCTCATCAGCCTGCTGTACTCCCTGGATGGCTTCCAGCGCATCCTGGAGGCCTGCGCGCCCTGCGCCCAGCTCAAGGAGGAGGACGCCCTGGCCCGCATGGAGGAGGAGCGCCTGCGCCTGCTGGTGGAGCTGGATCAGGCCAAAGCCGACATGGCGGCCTTCCGCGCCAAATCCATCGCCGAGGCCAGCGCCCGTGCGCGCAAGGAACTGGAGAGCCTGCGCCGCGAGGAGGCGGAGCTGCGCAGCCAGCTGGAAAGCCTGCGGGCCGCGGTCGGACCTGTGGACGAGCCTGCGCCGGACCCCGTGAAGGAGCCCGAACAGGAAGCTGAAAAGGAGCCCGCACCGGAACAGACCGATGCTTCGCCGGAGGTATAAACCTGCCGGATCCGGGCCCAAAATACAGAAGCAAAACAAGAAAAACTTGCCTTTTTCGTAAACCCGTGCTATGATAACCCACGGCGCGAGGCTGATCGCGCACATTGAACCGCGCCTGCTTTTACCGAAGTCCGGGCGCAGAAAGATGAGGAAAGCGTATGAAGAAGGTCATTTGCAAGGTGGAGTACGACACCGACGCCGCCGAGCTGGTTGCCAAGAAGACCAGCGGCGCTTTCGGCGATCCGGCCGGCTATGAGGAGTGCCTGTACAAGATGCCCGATGGCAAGCAGTTCATCTACGGCGTCGGCGGCGCTGACTCCGTGTATCCGGAAGAGACCATCAAGCGCATCTCCGCCGCCAAGGCTGACGAGTGGCTGGCCCAGGCGTAAGCCGGAGGACCAGAAGACCGCCGCGGGCTGTGTCCCGCGGCGGTTTTCCTGTGCGGCGGCGGAGTTTTTTGCGTCCCGCACACCCGCAGGCAGGATTCTTCCCCTTCCGCTGCGAATTGATAAAGGTTGAAAAGCAAAGGAGGCATCTCTCATGCGCACAGACGGACGCAGGCCGGATGAAGCCCGGCCCGTGAGCATCCAGACAGACTTTGTGGGCACGGCGGCCGGGTCGTGCCTGATCGCGACCGGGCGGACCCGGGTGATCTGCACCGCCTCGGTGGAGGAGGGCGTGCCCGCCTGGCGCAAGGGCAGCGGCCTGGGCTGGGTCACGGCGGAATACGCGATGCTGCCGGCCTCCACCGGCACGCGCAAGCGCCGGGACGGGGTCAGCAAGGACGGCCGCGGGGTGGAGATCCAACGGCTGATCGGGCGGAGCCTGCGGCAGGCCGTGGACATGCGCCTGCTGGGCGAGCGCACGATCACCCTGGACTGCGACGTGCTGGAGGCCGACGGCGGTACCCGCACCGCCTCGGTCACCGGAGCCATGGTCGCCCTGGCCATCGCCGTGCACCGGCTGATGGCGGCGGGGAAGCTGAAGGTCTCCCCCATCGTGCACCAGGTGGCGGCGGTGTCTGTGGGCATCATCGACGGGACGCCCATGCTGGACCTGTGCTACGCCGAGGACAGCCATGCCCAGGTGGACATGAACTGCGTGATGAACGAGCGGGGCGAGTTCATCGAGCTGCAGGGCACCGGCGAGGGCAGGGCCTTCTCCCCGGCCGAACTGGGCGTTCTGACCGGTTACGGCGCAAAGGGCGTGGAAGCCCTGATGGCCGCCCAGCGGGAAGCCCTGGGCGAGCGGGCCGCGGTCATCGGCACCCGGCCGGTGCTGGTCGCCGCCACGGGCAACGCGCACAAGCTGACGGAGCTGCAGCACATCTTCCGGGAATTCTACACCGTGGTGCCCATGGGCGACGTGGGCTTTGACGCGGAGATTGAGGAGAACGCCGAGACCTTCGCCGGCAACGCGGCGATCAAGGCGGAGGCGGTCTGCGCGGCCACGGGCCTGCCCGCCATCGCCGACGACAGCGGCCTGACGGTGGAAGCCCTGAACGGCGAGCCCGGAGTGTACTCCGCCCGCTACTGCGGCCGCCACGGGGACGACGAGGCCAACAACGACAAGCTCCTGGCGAAGATGGAAGGCGTGGAGAACCGCAAAGCAGCCTTCCGCAGCGCCATCGCCATCGCCCGGCCGGGGCGGGAAACCCTCATCGCCGAGGGCGCGTGCCCCGGGGTCATCCTCCACGCGCGCAGGGGCACGGGCGGCTTCGGCTATGACCCGCTGTTCCTCTACGAGCCCCTGAACAAGACCTTTGCCGAAGTGACGCCCGAGGAGAAGAACGCCGTCAGCCACCGCGCCCGGGCCTGCGAGAATATGCTGGCGCTGCTGCGGGAGGAAAAGAAGTGAAAAGGCTGCTGGTGGTTTCGGACAGCCACGGGGAGCGCCAGGCCCTGCAGCGCATCGCGGAGGAGACCTGGAAGGTGTACGGCCCCGTGGACGCCTACCTGCACTGCGGGGACGGCGCCGGGGACTTTCAGGACGTGATGGCCGGGCTGCGCGAACACGACCCCCAGGCACAGTTCTTCCAGGTCCGGGGCAACTGCGACGGCTCCCGTTTCGCTGATCTGCCCTGGCAGCGGATCGTGGAGATCGGGGGCGCGAAGCTCTTCCTGACCCACGGCCATCTGCAGGCGGTGAAGAGCACCCGGATGATCCTCAGCGACGACGCCCGCGGCAGCGGGTGTTCCATCGCCCTCTACGGCCACACGCATGAGCCCTGCATGGAGATGTACTCGGTCCTGCTGCTCAACCCGGGCTGCGCCGCCACCGGCCAGTACCTGGTGCTGGAGATCAGGGACGACGGTCAGCCGCGCATTCATCTGGAGCGGCTGAAGATATAGGAGGCCAGCATGGAAAACATCCTTCGCATCGCCGCGGCGGTGCCC
>CAMKAE010000207.1 GCA_946410395.1 uncultured Clostridia bacterium | reverse complement strand
GCTGCCGGAGGAGCGGAATGTGCGGCAGCGCCCGAACGGCAGCTTCTATAACCTGGAATATGCCGGGCCCATCACCATCGGGAACAACTGCCGGCCGGCATCCGATGCGGCGGCTTGAGGCGGCGCAGCGATCGGGGAAGGCAGCGTGACCGGTGCGGGCAGCGTCGTCACGCGGGACATCCCGCCTCACAGCCCGGCTGTCGGCAGCCCCTACCGCGTGACCCGCTCGCTGACGGCCGCGGAGCGGATGGAGCCGTGTGAAATCCCGGCTTGTGTATCCGGCTGTCAGGCTTTCACGGCCGACAACGTGATCCTGATAAACTCCTCGATGGTCTTCCGGCCGGAAGCGTTCTGCTCTTCCGCGTAATGCTTTTCTCTCGGGAAGAAGCGTAGGGAAAGACCCAGGATGGTGTTGTTCAGCATGTTGGAAAAAGCGGACACGTCCGGGATGTTGGTCAGCGAGTGGTCCGCCAGACCTTCCAGCACCAGCTGCACGGTGCTGTGATGCAGTCGCTGCATCGTGATGACATAATCGTTCGCTTCCGGGATGTCCGGGTAATCATCCGTGTAGATCGCGTCGAATTCGTTCAGAAGGCGGAGCAGGTTCGGACGGGACTCAAAATCATCCAGGAGCAGATGACAGAAGGCTTCCAGGCGGTCATACCCCCGGGACGGCAGCGCATTGAGCCGCTCGAGGTCCAGGGCCACAAGCTCCCGCATCTCCTGCTCGACGACATAGAATGCAAGCTGGTTCTTGTCCATGGCATGCCGGTATAGCGTGCTGCGGTGCAGACCGGCTTTTTCGGCGATGGTTTTGATTTCCACCGCCCGGATGCCGTTCTCGAGGAACAGCTCGCGGGCAGCGGTGATCAGGGCCTCACGGATCTCAGTCTCCGTAATCGATGTGCGCGGCATCGGATACACGCCTCCTGTCTGGATTCTGCTGATTACATTATCATATGGGCGCGTGATTGTCAACAGAAATAGCGACTCGCGTTCCCTGATTCAAACCTTGCATTTGTGAAAAAAGGCCAAAATACATATTGACAACGACATGTATATGTGCTAATGTTGCCTTGTAAAGCGACGCGTGTCGCTAAACAGTGCCGACAGTCATTTTCATTTCCCTTCACCAGACCGACATCAAGAAAGGAAGGTACCCATGAAGAAGCTGTTTGCTCTCCTGCTGACTCTTTGCATGGCCCTCTGCTGCGCCGCCCTGGCGGAGGAAGCAGCTGCCTATCGCGAACTGGCCGAAGGCGTTTATCAGATCAGCGGCTCCGGCCTGCTGGTCGTCGGCGCCGAGAAGGCCGCGATCTTCAATCCGAATCCCCGCAACCAGGATGCGGCCGCCGTGGCGCAGGAACTGGCGGGCGAGAAGGAGATCGTGACCGTGATGAGCGGCGCCCCCGCGGATCAGATCCTGGACCTGGGCGGCTTTGTCTTCGAGCCGGTCGCCTTCTCCGGCCCCCAGAACGGCACGGTTTGGTTTGACGCGGAGCATCAGCTACTGGTCTCCGGCAGCATCCTCGGCAGCGGCACGGCGGACCTCTCCCGGCAGTACATCGGCTCCGACGTGGCCGGCTACATCAACGGCTACCGCAGCTATCTGGCAAGCCTGGACGAACTGGGCGAAAAGGTGACCGACGGCGTGACCATCCTCGCCGCGGGCGCCGTGCTGGATGCGGCCTATCTGCGCGACCTGACCGAGGCCACGCGGAAATTCGTCGAGGCCAGCCCGGAGATCACCCTGGTCTATACCGCGCGCCCCAATTCCGTCGGCGACTTCACCGTGACGGTGGGCAGCGCTTCCATCCTGGTGCACATGCCCTTCGGCGGCCTGTACGGCTATGACCTGGGCGGCAGCACCCTGTGCACAAGCGATTCCGACTACCGCTTCTACATCACCGACTACGGCAAGTTCCAGACCATCCGCGATACCGACATCCAGAGCTGCTATCTGCTCAAGGACGAGACGACGGCCCTGCTGATCGACTGCGACATGTACAACGGCCCGCTCTTCTGGGAGACCGTCTTCGCCGCCATCGGCGACCGCGAGCTGAGCGTGTACATCACGCACAATCACGGCGACCATATCAACAACCTGCAGTTTGTCGATCCGGAGCGCATCGCGAACCTCTACTGGCCCAAGGATGAGCCTGCTCCCGGCTGGGGCTTCAATCCCTTCGAGGCCGAGGGCCTGAAGGACAGGATCGTTCTGCTGGAATACGACACGCCCTACACCCTCGCGGGCCGTGAACTGGTGATCCACAAGATGACCTCCCATACGCCCGGCGGCACCTTCGTGCTGGACCGCACCGACCGCGTCGTCTTCACCGGTGATGCCGCCGGCACCCAGACCTTCCGGGGCGGCACCAGCACCGGCAGCCTCACCTGCGAGGAGTACATCGCCGAGGTGGAGGGCTTTGAAGCCCTGTACGGCGGGGAATACGACGAGATCTACCAGGCCCACAACTACTACAGCACGCCCCACGTGCTTGAGTACATGAAGACCGCGGCCCGGTGGGTGATCGACAACGGCACCGACGGCCTGATCAACGGCGCTGTGTACATGTTCAATGGTCAGGTGCTGGACGCCGAGGCGCAGGCCCGCATCTTCGGCAACGAGCTGTTCGACTCCCAGAACTACTACGCTTTCAGCCTGGGCATCGGCCCGACGGCCCGGGAAGCCCTGAGCGCCGCGGCGGAGGCGCCTGAGGCCGAGGAATCCGTGGCGGAAGAGCCCGCGCCTTATGTCCCCTCCTGGGCGGATCAGGTTCCCGAGGGCGAGACCTACACCACCATGAACGGCCCCGAGTCGGCGGCGTACTTCGCGGACGCCATCGCCAACACCGAGCTTTTCGATGAGTACACCCACGCCAGCGAGACTTATGGCGACATCACCTACTACGTGTACGATCCCACCGAACACGGCTATGAAAAGGGCGGCAGCTACCCCGTGGTGCTTTGGTTCCACGGCGGCGGCAACGGCGCGGACGGCCGCATGGCGATCTTCGAAGCCGGCGCCGCCGGCATGGCCGGGGATCGGCTGCAGGCGGACATCGGCGGCATGTACATCGTCTGCCCCCTGGGCAACGAGAACATGCGCTACTCCTGGCCGAAGGAGTCTGTGCCGGATATCCACGCGATCGCGGATAAGGTGATCGCGGACAACGCCATCACCGGTCCCGTGCTGATCGCGGGCACCTCGGCCGGCGGCCTGATGTGCGACTACTATGCCGAGGCCTATCACAGCGAGCTGGCCGGCATCTTCTGGATGTCCACCACCATCCCGGACGCCGCCACCGTAAAGGCTTACAGCGATGAAGGCATCAAAATGTGGTTTGAGGTCAGCCTCCATGACGAGACCGGCGCCTTCACCAACAGCTTCCCAGACGGCGACACCAGCGCCTACGAGGCCATCGAGAACTTCGAGCTGACGGCCTTTGACTGGATCCGCTGGGGCGACAAGACCATCGCGTCCCTGAACGTTGGCATTGAGTTCGGCCAGCACTGCTCCTGCTCCCAGGCCAACCGCAACTTTGTCTTCGACGACGGCACGCCGGATGATCCCAATCATCCCGACGGACTGTCCGGCTGGTTCCGCGACGTCGTGAACGCCGCCCGCTGAACACCCTGCAAATGATCCCGGAGGAGCCGCTCTTCAAAACAGGCGGCTCCTCCGGTTTTTCTTTGATAAGGAAGCTGTGAATCCGATGACCGGCGCGACGGCTCTGATGAATCGTCCGTGGTGCACAAAGCCGGCATCGAGGTTGATGAATGCGGAACCGGAGCCGCTGCCGCTTCAATGAACTTTGCAGTTGCAGGCTGCGCGCGGCCTCGGGAGACCAAGGAAGCATAAGCTGACAATATACGCTTTTCATACTCTGCCTGTGCCAATAACTTCCAGCTTACCTTTTCAGGATCATCCTGATCTCTGATGCC
>CAMKAE010000206.1 GCA_946410395.1 uncultured Clostridia bacterium | reverse complement strand
GCGCCCGGCTGTACATCTGCGGGCTGGGCCTCTACGAGGCGCGGATCAACGGACAGCGCGTCGGGGACGAGTACTTTACCCCCTACTGCAACAATTACAACGCCTGGCTGCAGGTCGTCACCCACGACGTGACGGACCTGCTGAAGGATGGCGGAGAGCTGAGCGTGGCCCTGGCGGAGGGCTGGTATTCCGGGCGCTTCGGTTTCACGTCCAAGCCGGGGCAGTCCGGGTATTACGGCAATGATCTGCGCCTGATCGCCGAGGTCCGGCTGGACTACGCCGACGGCCGCAGCGAATGCATCCCCACGGACGCGCGCTGGACGCTCAGGCGCGGCCCGCTGACCTTCAGCGGGATCTACGACGGCGAGCACCGGGACGACACGCTGCCGGAGACGGCGCCTGAGGCAGTCGTCGTCCTGGACGCGGACACCCGCCTGCTGACGGACCGCCTAAGCCCGCCGGTGCGCGTGCAGCAGACCCTGAAGCCCGTTGAAATGATCCGCACGCCCAAAGGCGAAACCGTGCTCGACCTCGGCCAGAACCACACCGGCATCTTCTCCCTGCGGGTCGACGAGCCCGCCGGGAGGCAGATCCGGCTGCAGTTCGGCGAGGTGCTGCAGGACGGCTGCTTCTACAACGACAACTACCGCACCGCCAAGGCCGAGTATCGCTATGTCTCCGGCGGCCGGCCCGTGGACCTGCGCCCGTGCTTCACCTTTTACGGATACCGCTATGTGAAGGTCGAGGGCATCGCGGACCTGAAGCCGGAGGACTACACCGCCCTGGTGCTCTACTCCGACCTGGAGGAGGTCGGCCGCATCGAAACCGGCCTGCCCAAGGTGAACCGCCTGATCGAGAACGCCCGCTGGGGCCTGATGAGCAATTTCCTGGACGTGCCCACCGACTGCCCGCAGCGGGACGAGCGCATGGGCTGGACCGGCGACGCCAATGTGTTCTCCGCCACCGCCTGCCTGTTCCGGGACACCTATGCCTTCTACCGCAAGTATCTGCACGACATGGCCACCGAGCAGGCCGCCCTGGACGGCATGGTGCCCCAGGTGGTGCCCTCCTTTGGTGAGACCGGCACCGCCTGCGTCTGGGGCGACGCCGTCACGGTGATTCCCTGGACCGTGTGGCAGGCCACCGGCGACCTGTCGATCCTCCGGGAGCAGTTCCCCGCCATGAAGGCGTGGGTGGACTGGATCCGGCGGACCGACGGGACCGATCACGGCTGGCGCAGGCATTTCCACTACGGCGACTGGCTGGCCCTGGACAATCCCGCCTTGCGGACCGACACCGTGCTGGGCGGCACGGACGAGGGCTTCATCGCGGACTTGGCCTGGGCGGAGAGCGCCGGCATCGTGGCGGACACCGCGGCCCTGCTGGGCGAGACCGCGGACGAGGCTGCCTACCGCGCCCTGCAGCGGCAGATCCTGGACGGGGTCAGGGCCGAGTTCTTCACCGCCACCGGCCGCTGCGCCATCGAGACCCAGACAGCCCTGCTGCTCTCCCTGAAATACGGCCTGTCGGACCCCGACAAGCTGCTCTCCCAGCTCGACCGCCGCTTCAAGCAGACCGAGGGCAAGCTGCAAACCGGCTTTGTGGGCTCGCCCATCCTCTGCAATGTGCTCAGCGAGCACGGCCGGCACGAGCTGGCGGTGAACCTGCTGCTCAACGAGGAGTATCCCGGCTGGCTCTACGAGGTGAACCTGGGCGCCACGACGATCTGGGAGCGCTGGAACAGCCTCTCCCCGGACGGCAGCGTGTCCTCCACGGGCATGAACAGCTTCAACCACTACGCCTACGGCTCCATTGTCGCGTGGATGTTCCGGCATCTGGCGGGCCTGCAGGCCCTGGAGCCCGGGTACCGCCGCGCCGCCGTCCGGCCCCTGCCAGACGCCCGGCTTGGCCGCGTGGCCATGGAGCACCGCGGCTGGAAGGTGGCCTGGACCGCCGAGGACGACCGCCACCTGCGCCTCTCCCTCACCGTGCCCTTCGGCTGCGAGGCCGAGCTGACCCTGCCCTTCACTGCAGAAGAAAAGAAGCTGCTGCCTCCCGGCGAATACAGCTTCTTCTATGAGACCGACCGGCCCATGCGCAAGGTTTTCGGCCTGGACGACACGCTGGAGAGCATCCTGGGCGACAAGGCAGCCTGGGAGGCCCTGCTGGCGGTGATGCCCGAGGCTGCCCGCATCCCCACCGCCGTGCGCTGGAACACGCTGCGGCGGCTGCTGGCGGAATTCGTGAACCGCCCCGATCTGGCGGAGCCGGTCAGCGCCGCACTGGCCGGGGCGTAATCACGGATTTGTCGCTTCCCTTGTCTCCGGCGCTTGTGTCGTTTCCGAAGTTTCCGGTATTTCCCGAAGATCACGGAGCATGCAGAGCAGCACCTGCTCCGTGGTCTTTTCGTTGCCGTTGTTGTGGTGGATGCAGAGGAAGGAGTCCCGCCCGCCGCCCAGCAGGATGCCCTCATTGAGCACGCGCAGCGCGGACACAGGGACGCCGTAGAGACGGGTTTCATCATCCGGGCCCTTCCAGCGGCCCCGGTCGACGGCGATGCCGTATTCCGTGCAGGCCGCGAGCGCGCCGGTCCCCTCCATCGGCTCGAGCACGCCGCTCTCCGCATAGCTCTGGAACTGTTCCTTCGGGAGGATCAGCAGGTCTCCCTCGTTGCCCGCGCCCACCCGCACAAACAGGGCCTGTGCGCCGTTCACGTCCGGCAGGATGAAGGAGCAGCTGAACACCTCCTGCTCGGGGAATTCGTCCCGACGCAGCAGCTCCAGCCAGGCGCTCATCGCTTCGCTGTTGCCCGGCCCGTAGACCAGCACGTCCACCTGCTCGTCCTCCGCGGGCTTGGCCGCCGTCACGGAGAAGATATAGTTGCACACCGCGAAGCAGACCACAATGATCAGCAGATACTGCCACCAGCGATAGCCAAAGTGATGCTTCAGCCGCTCCAGCGTCAGGGGGGTCTTCACTGCCTTTGCCTCCTTCGGAAAACGCGGCCAGCCGGAGCCGGCTGCCGCGTGCGTCTCAGCGGATGGGTTTCATGGTGGGGAACAGGAGCACGTCGCGGATGGTGGGGCTGTCGGTCATCAGCATGACCATGCGGTCCACGCCGATGCCCAGACCGCCGGTGGGCGGCATGCCGTACTCCAGGGCGCTGACGAAGTCCTCGTCGATCTCGGCGAAGATCCCCTGCGTCCGGCGCAGCTCCACCTGCTCCTCAAAGCGGCGGCGCTGGTCGATGGGGTCGTTGAGCTCCGAGAAGGCGTTGCCCATCTCGTGGCCGGTGATGAAGAACTCAAAGCGCTCGGTCAGGGCCGGGTTCTCCGGCTTGCGCTTGGCCAGGGGCGAGATCTCCACGGGGTAGTCCACGATAAAGGTGGGCTGGATCAGCGTGGGCTCCACATACTCGTCGAACAGGGCCGCCAGGCAGTCGCCGCGGCGCGCGTCCTTCTCGACGTGGATCTCGCGCCGGGCCATCTCCGCCCGGGCTTCCTCGTCGCTCTGCCAGGCCGTCCAGTCGATGCCGCAGGCTTCCTTCACCGCGTCCGCCATGGTGATGCGTTTCCAGGGCGCCGCCAGGTGGATGGTCTGGCCCTGATAGGGCACGTCGCTGGAGCCGGTGGCGCGGATAGCCACAAACTCGAACATCTGCTCGACCATCTCCATGACCTCGCGGTAGTCCACATAGGCCTGGTAAGTCTCCAGGGAGGTGTACTCCGGGTTGTGGGTGGCGTCCATGCCCTCGTTGCGGAACACGCGGCCCAGCTCGTACACGCGCTCAAAGCCGCCCACGATCAGGCGCTTGAGGTAGAGCTCGGTCTCGATGCGCAGCAGCATGTCCAGGTCCAGGGCGTTGTGGTGGGTGCGGAAGGGCCGCGCCGCCGCGCCGATCTCCACCGTCTGCAGCACAGGCGTGTCCACCTCCAGGAAGCCCCGGCTGTCCAGGAA
>CAMKAE010000205.1 GCA_946410395.1 uncultured Clostridia bacterium | reverse complement strand
TTTTGCTTTGCGCAAAGGGGATGGGGCGATGCGGAAAGGCCTGATTGTCCTGGGGAACGTGCTGATCGTTGCGGCGATCCTGCTTTTCGTGACCCTTTACGCCCGAAATATGCGGGAGCGGAACCTGCAGGAGCGCACCGAGGCCTTCGAGAGCATGACCGTGGCCATGGAGCAGGTCACTGCGAACTACCTGATCGGCGAGCAGCGGGTCTGCGACAGCTGGGCGAATTCCATCAACAAGAATCCCATGACCGGCGAGGCGGCCATCGCCTTTGTGCGCAACGCCGTCACGGCGGATGACATCATGGCACACATCCTGTATACCGACGGGGATGTGCTGACGGGCCTGTCCACTGCCCCGAACGCTTCCGGGGACTACACCGTGACCTATGACGGGGACCTGAGCAACCTGGACGGGCTTTTTCAGCTGGACCGCACGGTCAATGTGACTCGCGCGTACAACAATCCCATCGGGCGGGCGAAATCCATCGCCTTCTGCCGTGCGGTCAGCCTGCGCGAGGAGGGGCGGGAGCGCCCCGCCGTGCTCATGCGCATCATCCATGTGGCCGCCTTTCAGGAGAAGTGCAGGTTCCCGGCCAATGACTACGCGAACGCGCAGATCGCGCTGATCAACACGGAGGGCGACTACATCGTCCGGAGCGCTGCCTTCAAGAATCAGAATTTCTTCGAGTTCTACCAGACATACAACGACAGGAGCGCCGCCGCGCGGGAAGACCTGAGGACCCGGATCGGCGGCGAACCCGGCGATGTGGCCATGCGCGACGCGGACGGGGAGCCCTGCCTGGCGGTCCACACCCGGGTGAACTCCACCGACAACTGGGTCATCGTGGCCATGATCCCGCTGGCGAGCCTGAGCCGGAACACCATGGACTGGACGCTGGTCGGCATTGTCACGGCGGGCCTGCTGCTGCTGCTGGTGATTGACTTCATCATCATGGCGCGCTTCAACCGGCGCTTTCAGGCGATTGCGCAGGAGGCGGAGCGCGCCAACCGGGCCAAGACGGACTTCCTGTCCACCATGTCCCACGACATCCGCACCCCGATGAACGCCATCATCGGCCTGACCGCCATCGCGGGGAAGAACGTCGAGGATACCCAGACCGTCCGGGACAGCCTCCACAAGATCAACCTGGCCAGCAACCACCT
The DNA here is from genome assembly GCA_946410395.1 of uncultured Clostridia bacterium. Taxonomy (GTDB): domain Bacteria; phylum Bacillota; class Clostridia; order Christensenellales; family Aristaeellaceae; genus RUG11272. Next base: position 2,811 of record CAMKAE010000205.1, on the reverse strand, counting down.
GCTGACGCTGATCAACGACATCCTGGACATCTCCAAGGTGGAGAGCGGCAAGCTGAACCTGAGCCCTGTGACCTTCTCGGTGGCGGAGTGCGCCGAGAACCTGGTGAACATCTCCCAGCCCATGGTGAAGGAGAAGAACATCGACTTCAACTTCCGCATCGGCGGCATTGATCACGAGTACCTCTACGCAGACCAGCTGCGGCTGAACCAGATCTTCATCAACCTCCTGTCCAACGCCATCAAATACACGCAGCCCGGCGGCCGGGTGTGCGTGGACCTGCGGGAGGAGCCGGGAGCCGCGGCGGACACCGTGCGGCTGACCTACATCGTGGCCGACAACGGCATGGGCATGTCGCCGGAGTTCATGGCGAAGATGTACCAGCCCTTCTCCCGCCAGACCGACAGCCGGGTCAACACCATCCAGGGAACCGGCCTGGGCCTGGCCATCACCAGGCAGATGATCGACCTGATGCACGGCACCATCGACTGCCAGAGCGCGCCCGGAAAGGGCACCACCTTCACCGTGACCCTGGAGCTTCCCGTGGGGGACCGGCAGCAGGAGGAGATGAAGCTGCCGCCCATCCGCGTGCTGGTGGCCGACGACGACGAGGTGCTGCTGGAGACCGCCCGCGACACGCTGCGGGGCCTGGGCGCGCAGGCTGACACGGTGACCGGCGGCGCGGAGGCCATTCGCCTGGTGGACGCCCGTCAGGATTCGCCCTATCAGGTGGTGATCCTGGACTGGAAAATGCCGGACATGGACGGCGTCGAGGCCGCCCGGCAGCTGCGGCAGCGGCTGGGGGACGAGGTGCCGATCCTGCTGATCTCCGCCTATGACTGGAGCGACCTGGAGGAGGCGGCGCGGGAGGCCGGCGTCAACGGCTTCATCACCAAGCCCCTGTTCCGCTCCACCCTCTATGACAAGATCAGCGAGGCGCTGGGCAGCCAGACCCGGAAGCGCGACCAGGAGGATGAAAACGCGGATATCGCCGGCATGCACATCCTGGTCGCGGAGGACAACGACATCAACTGGGAGATCATCTCCACCCTCCTGCAGATGCACGGGATCACCAGTGAGCGGGCGGAGAACGGCCGCCTGGCGGTGGAGCGCATGCAGCGCGCACGCCCGGGCGAGTTCAACCTGATCTTCATGGACATCCAGATGCCTGAGATGAACGGTCTGGACGCCACCCGGGCCATTCGGACCCTGCCGGACCCCGCCCTCTCGCAGATCCCCATCATTGCCATGACGGCCGACGCCTTCTCCGAGAACGTGGCGGAGTGCATGGCGGCCGGCATGAACGGACATATCGCCAAACCCATCGACATCAAACTGGTGCTCAAGGAACTCAGACGAATCAAGGAGGCGGAGAAATGAACTCGCAAAAGAAGAAAAAGCTGCTGACCATCTGTGCCGTTGTGCTGGTGCTGGCCGCGGCGGCTGCCGCGTATTTCCTGTGGCTGGCCCCGAAGAATCAGGCAAGCGCCCCCGGGGAGGAAAACGGCGCCCCTGCGGCAGCCGCGGACGAAACCTTCCGCCCGCAGCTGGCCACCGATACCCAGGCCAGCCTGGTCGTGTACGGCCACTATGACAACTTCGAGGCGCTGGAGGAGGAGTTCGTCCGGTTCCGGGAATTCTATCCCAATGTGCAGCTGAGCTATCAGAAGCTGGACAACTACAATAACGCCATCTCCGAGAGCCTGGCCGGCCAGGAGGCGCCGGACATCTATTTCCTCTATCCGGACAAGATGGCGGACGAGCGCTTTGTGGGCGCCGTAGGCGCCGCAGAGGACCTGGCGGCCGTCCCCGGCATCGACCTGAGCCGGGTGCAGGAGGGTGCGATCCACCGCGACGCGGAGGGCCATGTGCCCTATGTGCCGGTGCTGGCGGAGACCCACGGCATGCTGGTAAACGAGAAGATCTTCGCGGACTGCGGCATCGCGGTCCCCACCACCTATGACGGGCTGCTGGATGCCTGCAGAAAGCTGCAGGAGGCGGGCTATGCCCATCCGGTCATGGGCTTCAATGGAGACGGTTCCCTGCTGTACTCGCTGTACTTCCCCTATTTCTGCGGCTCTGTGCAGGGCAGCGCCGAAGCGCTGGCTTCGCTGAACGCCATGGACGCTTCCGCCGGCGAGCGGGTGCGGCCGGCCCTGCAGCTGGCGCAGGACTTCCTGGACCAGGGCTTCATCGACCTGGAGGCCTGCGGCGCCCTGGCAAACTACCGCTATGCTGTGATTGAGCGCTTCTTTGAGGGCGACATCCCCATGATGTTCACCAAGTCCACCGTCGTCTCTGCCACCCGAAAGCGGGAGGATACCGAACCCTTCAAGACGAACCCGTTCCCGTACAGCTTTGCCCCGGTGCCCTCCACGGAGCAGGGCGGCTACATCTGCGACAAGGTGTCCATGGGCCTGGCCGTGAACCGCAACAGCCCGAACCTGGACATGGCCAACGAGTTCATGCGCTTCCTGGTGAGCAACGCAGAGCTGAACCGGATCGCCAACACCTTCCGCCTGGTTCCCACGGCGGCGAAGCTGGACCTGAGCCCGCTCTACGCTCCCTTCGGCGCGATCTACCCCGACCGCATCATCTACACCGCCGCTCTGGGCCTGAACGGAACGGCGGAAGGCCAGGTGAACAAGGCCGGGATCGCGATCTCCAGGGGCGAGATGACCGTGGACGAGGTGGTGGCCGCCTTCGGCACCCTGCCGTAACCAGATCCCATGCCTATACTATTCTCAGTTAGACCTGTTAAGTGAAACCTCATCCACCGCTGCGGCGGTCCCCCTTCTCCTTTCAGGAGAAGG
>CAMKAE010000204.1 GCA_946410395.1 uncultured Clostridia bacterium | reverse complement strand
GCAGCCGCTACCTCTACTTCAACCCGCAGGGCATCCTGACCTCGGACCAGGTGCCGGTATTCATTGAGGAAAACGGCGGCGGCTACTTTGTGGACATCGACGCGGTGCTGCCAGAGATCCGGATGCACTGACGCAAAGAGCAGGGGATCATCCCCTGCTCTTTCATTTGCGGAAAACCGCGGCAGTCCCGTCCTTCTGCAGGCCCTGCGCGGGTCCCCGATCACCCCTCGATCGCCACGCACTTGCGCAGCAGGTCGATGATCGGCAGATGCTGCGGGCACGCGCCCTCGCACTGGCCGCACTGGACGCAGTCGGAGGCCCGGCCCTTGCCCAGGGTCACGATGTTGTACTCCCGGGTGATCCGGAAGGCCGGGCTGCCCTTGCTGCGGTTGACCACGTTGAAGATCTCCGGGATCGGGATGCTCATCGGGCAGCCCTTGGTGCAGTAGTGGCAGGCGGTGCAGGGAATCGACTTGTCGGCGTCGAGCGCCTTCTGGGCTTCGCGGATCACGGCCATCTCCGCTTCATCGAGCGGTTTGAAGTCCCGCATGTAGGAGAGGTTGTCCTCCATCTGGGCCAGGCTGCTCATGCCGGAGAGCACCGTCAGGATATTCTCCTGCGAGGCCATGAAGCGGATGGCCCAGGAGGCGAAGGACGCGTCGGGGTTCGCCTTTTTCAGGATCTCCTTCACCTCGGGGATCGGGTCGGCCAGGATGCCGCCCTTGACCGGCTCCATCACCGCCACGGGCTTGCCGTGGGCACGGCAGATCTCCCAGTTGCGGCGGCTGGCCACGCCGGGATTGTCCCAGTCGGCATAGTTCATCTGCAGCTGAACATAGTCCACGTCCGGGTGAGCGGCCAGGATCTCCTCCAGCAGGTCGGGATCCGCGTGGAAGGAGAAGCCCCAGCGCTTCACCAGGCCCTTGGCCTTCAGCTCCTTCACAAAGTCCCAGATGTGATAATCGTCGTACTTTTTGTAGGTATTGCGCTGCAGGGCATGGAGCAGGTAATAGTCGAAATACCCTGCGCCGGTGCGCTCCAGGCTCGTGTAGAACTGCTGTTTGGCGCTCTGCTCGTCGCTGCACTGCATCGAAGCGTTGAGCTTGGTGCACAGGGTGTAGCGGTCCCGGGGATAGCGGTCCACCAGTGCCTTTCGCGTCGCGGCCTCGGACTCGCCGCCGTCATAGACATAGGCCGTGTCGAAATAGGTGCCGCCGGCCTCCAGGAACAGGTCCACCATCTTGCTGACCTGCGGCACGTCAATGTGTCCGTCCGCCAGCTTGGGGAGCCGCATCAGGCCGAAGCCCAGCTTGAAGGAATCGTTCATAAAGTTGTCCGCCATAAAGTCCCTCCGTTCGTGTCTGCGTCCAAATAATCGCTGCCCTGGCTCCACTATACCATACTTCCCCCGCCCGCACAATGCCGCCCGCACAAAAAACCGGCCGCAGGAGTCCCCTCCCGCAGCTGGTTCATTCCGAATTCCGAATTCCGAATTCCGAATTCATTCACACGCTCAGCTTCGCATCCATCAGCAGCGCTCCGCCCAGATACGCGGCGACGGACACGCCCAGGGCGATCGCCGTGCGGAGCAGGTACTCCTTGGCGTCAAAGGTGCTGGGCACCAGGTTGAGCAGCGCGATCATGCCGATGAACATCGCCAGGAAGAAGGCCAGGGTCACCAGGAAGCCCGCCTTCTTGCCCCGCAGCAGCGCCGAGGACAGCGTGTCCGCAAAGAAGGCGATGTTCACCATCATCAGGTACATGCTCAGCACGGACAGCACCAGCAGGATGATGGTGCCGCTGTCCATGCTCAGGATCTTCGCCACCTCTCCGCCGAGGCTCCGGATCATCGACAGGAAATCGTCCAGCGCCTTGAAGTGGTTGAGCACCAGGGCCACGTCCAGGAAGCCCAGAGCGGTGAAACAGGCGCCCACCAGCAGAATCGACAGCGCGCACTCGATCACCTTGGCGCCCAGGATCCTGAAGGACGAGTTCGGGGTCATGAACAGCATGTAGCTCTGCTTGGAGTTCGTGTCCCGGTGCAGGACGATCAGGCTCCACAGGCCGATGAATGTGATGCCGTTGGTAGCCGCAGACAGCAGCATCAGCGAGGAAAAGGCAATCAGCGTGCGGCTGTCGGTCAGCAGGCTGATGACAAAGATCAGCTCCAGGGTGCCGGCAATGGCCAGCATGATGATCTTGGCGAGCATGGTCTTGCGGAATTCATAGCGCAGCAGTTTTGCCATGGCTCACACCCCCTTCTGGCGGCTGTAGACTTCCCGGTAGCGGTCCGCCATGGACAGCCCGGTCTCCTGCCGCAGCTCTTCCAGGTCCCAGCTCTCCGCCAGGACGCCCTTCTTGATGAACACCGCCTTGTCCGCCACGGCCTCCATCTCCTCCACCAGGTGGCTGGACATGGCCAGGATGGCGTCCTTGTCCACGGACTCCACGATGAGCCGGGCGATCTCGTCCCGGGCCAGCAGGTCGATGCCGTTGAAGGGCTCGTCCAGCAGCCACACCTTCGCCCGCCGGGCCATGGTGACCGCGATCTTGAGCTTGGCCAGCATGCCGGAGGACATCTCCTTCACCTTCAGCTCCGGCGTCAGCTCCATCCGGTCCAGCAGGTCCGCGAAGCGCTCCGCGTCATAGTCCCCGAAGAAGTCCGCGTAGTACTTTCCCACCCCGCCGGCGGTCATCCAGTTGTAGAAGTAAGGCTCAGTGGACATGTATGCGATCTCCTTGCGGCTCTCGATGCCCACCGGCTGACCGTTCCAGAGCATCTCGCCGGAGGCGGGCTTCAGCAGCCCGGCCGCCAGCTTCATCCACGTGGTTTTGCCGCTGCCGTTGGGTCCCAGCAGGGCGTAAATGTGGCCCGGCTCCAGGCGCAGGGAGATGTGATCCACTGCCACCGTCTTGCCGAAGCGCATGGTGATGTCCTTGCTTTCCAGCATTTTTCTCTTCCTCCGTTTTATTGTGCGTCTTGCTCGTGTTCCCTGAGCATCGCGACCGCGTCGGCGGGCGTCATGCCCAGCCCGGCCAGCGAGACCAGGAACCGGTTCAGGGCGTCCTCCGCCATCTGCCTGCGCAGGGCTTCGATGCGGCCGGCGTCCTCCGTCACAAACGTACCCAGCCCCCGCCGGGGTTCGCACAGGCCCAGGCTTTCCATCTCCTGGTAGACCCGGGCCGCCGTGTTGGGGTTGATCGTGAAGCGGACGGCCAGGTCCCGGCCCGACGGCATCTTGCTGCCGGGCTGCAGCCTTCCGGTCACCATGTCCAGCTGCAGCTGCTCCACCACCTGGGCCCAGATGGGGATCATGGGGTCAAAGCGCATCCGCGTCCCTCCCTTCTTCGGTGTACCAGCTGCATAGTACACTAAGTTTCTGGGTTTGTCAAGGGGTCTTCATCAGTTTTTTCACCGGCACCTGTGCGGCGCAGGGACATGTTTTCTTTGTATAAGCAAAAAGCAGGATGGCAGAACGAGGGGCGCAGCAAGCGGCGCCCCTACCGGGATGCGTGGGGTGTAGGGGCGCCGCTTGCTGCGCCCCGTCTCTTCCCCCGTCCCTCCCCCGTCTCTCCCCCCGTCTTTTTCTCGCAAATCCCATCGCAGCAGCGGATGTGGTTTCTCTTGGCAGGTAAACCGAAAGGCACATCAGTCCCTGTTTGCAGGCAAGCAAAAGGCAGTTTCCTGCCTTTGCGTTCGCTCGCTCTGCGCTTTCCCGTGTCAGGACTCTGTCGCCTGTCCGTCCTCGGCGGGGATGATGATCGCGGCCAGGATGTAGGCCAGCAGGCCGCTGCCCGCGCACAGGCACAGGGCCGCGCAGCCGATGCGCACCAGGCTGGCGTCGATGTTGAAATACTCGGCAATGCCGCCGCACACGCCGGCGATCATCCGCTGGGAATTGCTTCTGTACAGCTTTTTCATGTTTGCGTCCTCCTTCTCTGTGCGTGTCACCGCTCTCCCGGTGACAGGCCCATCTTACCGCA
>CAMKAE010000203.1 GCA_946410395.1 uncultured Clostridia bacterium | reverse complement strand
GGTTCAATCTCCGCGCCGTAGCGCTCCACATACTCCTCCAGGCAGAGGTTCTCGTCGCGCATGATCCGGGCGTGTGGCTGGCCCACCCAGCGGTAATGCCAGGCTTCGGCGGTGTAGCCGGTGATCTTCTCCTTGTCCTCCGGATAGCGGAGGATGAAGCCGTAATCCCAGCAGTTGGCCAGCAGCCACTTGTGCTGTTTGGTGCCCTTGAAGGAGACGCCGGGGACCGTGATGTCGAAGCAGGTGCCCAGGTGATGCTCGGAGGAGCCGGGGTCGGCGACGGTGTTGCGGGCAGCCTGCTGCGCCTTTTTTCGGCTGAGGCCGTTGTTTTTGATCAGCTCGTTGACCTTCTGGTCCATCAGTTGCTGCTGATAGGCCACGGTGCGGTAGGCCGCGCTGATCTGCCAGTTGCTGATGCCCTCGGCCTGGGCGGCCCGCAGCATGGTCATCAGCGCATCCACGGCCTGACGCTCGGCCTGCGTGTCGTCATACTTGATCTTCACCACGCTGCTGTCACAGTAGCTGTTCATGGTCACCAGGTCGGCGGTGCGGTAGCCGTCGGGCAGGGGATGGGACTTGTTGACCACCAATGGGAGGCCGTCCGGGCGGACGTAGGGCAGGCTGCCGGAGACGTCCGGTTCGGCTGTTGGGCCGGGCGTGGGCGCGGGCTGGGCGTCGGCGGCAAACAGCCTGTCCCAGGTGACCTGACCCACCACGCTGTCCGCGGACAGGCCGTGGGCGTTCTGGAAGCGGTAGACGGCGGTCTTGGTGGCCGGGCCGTACTGACCGTCGATTTCGCCGGCGTAATAGCCCAGGTCCTTCAGGCGCTGCTGCACGGCCCGCACGGCTTCGCCCTTGCTGCCGGACTTGAGCACCTGGAAGGCCGCGGCGGGGGTCGGCGCGCCGGTGGCGGCGGGCGTGTCCGTGGGCGCCGGGGTGACCGGGGCCGGGACCGCGTCCGCGCTGAAGAGCAGTGTCTCGGTGCGCTCGCCCACATAGCCGTCGGCGTCCAGGCCGTTGGCCTGTTGGAAGGCCTTGACCGCGCGCTCCGTGCCGCCGCCGAAGTCGCCGTCCAGCTCTCCGCTGTAATAGCCCAGATCCGCCAGCCGGGCCTGCAGCTCGATCACCCGCTGCCCCTTGTCGTTGCGCCCCAGCACCGGCGCGGGGCTGGGCAGGCTGGGATCCCGGGTCACGGCGGCGACGTTGCCGTAGCGCGCTGTGGGGGTGGGGGTCGCCCCGGCGATCTGCCGGTAGGCCGGCAGCTGCCACAGCCAGAGGAAAAACGCCGCGAGCAGCGCCAGCCCCGCGGCGGCCAGCCCGATCACCGTGCCGGTGCCGAGCCCGTTCTTCCTGTTGCCGGTCATCGCGGCGCCTCCTTTCTGAATGCTCGTCTCAAGAACCTCATCCACCGCTGCGGCGGTCCCCCTTCCCCTTTCAGGGGAAGGAAAGGTTTTTTGAGCGACCTTCTCCCCCTCGCCTGAAAGGAGAGGGGGTCGGGGGGTGAGGTTCCCTCAGGTTCTGTCGAGAATCTCCCGGTCGATCCGGTCACAAACCTCCTGAAAATGATCCATGACTTCACTATTTGTGAACCGGATTACTTTGATCCCATAGTGCTCCAGAATCTCTGTGCGAAGCAGGTCGCGCTGCTTTCCGTCGGTTGTGAAGTGCGGCATACCGTCCAGCTCAATTACAAGTTTTGCCTTGCTGCAATAAAAATCCACAATGAACCGGTCGATGACACGCTGCCGATAAAACTTATGCGGACTGTGACGGCAGTATGACTTCCAGAGTCTTTCCTCCGCCGGCGTAGCTTCCCGACGAAGCAGCCTGGCTGCTTCCTTCAGATCGGATCGATAGCCGGAAAAAGTGTAGTCTTTGCTGTTTTCCACGGTATACTCCTGATCAGATGCGGCAGACTATAACCTCATCCACCGCTGCGGCGGTCCCCCTTCCCCTTTACTGGGAAAATACGAAGTATTTTCATTCATGGTGTTAAATAGTACTTCGTACTATTTATGGTTATTTCAGGGGAAGGAAAGGTTCTTTGGGCGACCCTTCTCCCCCTCGCCTGAAAGGAGAGGGGGTTAGGGGGTGAGGTTATCATGCCTGCAAGAAACCATCCCACGCTCCCCTTCAGGTGTAACCTCATCAACCGTCCCGCCGGTCCTCGTCCAGCTCCCAGCGGGTGAAATCCTCGTCGATCTCCGCGGCGGTCTTACGCCAGATGCCCGCTTTGATCGGGATGCCCTGGCTGACGAAGCGCCGCTCGTGCTCGCTGACATAGTTGGGGCTGAAGCCCGATGCGTGCAGGTCCTCCGTCGTCCAGACGGGCTCAAACCCGCTGACCGCGAAATAGATCAGGGAATCCCGGAAAAGCCCTTCGTCGTCGGTCTTGAACCAGATCTCGCCGCCGACGGGCAGCAGCGCCCGGTACTGGATCAGCTGCCGCGGGTGGGTCAGCCGCCGCTTCTTGTGTCCCCGCCGGGGCCAGGGGTTGCAGAAGCGGATGTAGATGCGCGAAACCCCGTCCTCCGGCGCGAAGATCCCGCTGAGCTGCTCGATGTTGGCCCGGGTCAGCAGCGCGTTCTCCACCCTTCCGCCGCAGGCGGCGTCGATGTTGCGCCGGGCGTCCCCGAGCACATCGGGGGAGATGTCTACCGCCACATAGTTGACGCCGGGGTTGGCCGCGACCATAGCCGCGGTGGCCACGCCCTTGCCGCAGCCCAGCTCCAGGTGCAGCGGGGCTTCCCGGGAGAAGAGGGCTTGCCAGCGGCCCCGGGCCTGTTCCGGTGCCTGCACCACCCAGGGGCAGGCGGCCAGTTCCGGCCTGGCCCACTTCTTTTTCCGCATGTGCATGGGGAACCCCTCCCGATCCTGATTGGCATACAGATCAATTATAGCGCATGGCGGGAGAGCGGTCAAGAAAAAGTGCCTGGGCGACCGCAGCGCTCAGGAGAACCGGTCCTTCTCCCCGGAGGCGTCGTCCTCATCGTCCTTTTTCCGCAGCGTGACCAGGATCATGAACACCGCGGCGCAGACGACGGCTCCCAGCAGGCGCAGGGCCCCGCCCCAGCGGAATTCCACCCGGAAGGCGGTGAATCCGAGGTAAAAGACGCCCACCAGCGAGGCGATGGTCAGCATCACCCGCAGGATCATGCCGCTCAGGCTCCCGAACATGGCCAGAATGGACTTAATCATTTGCTTTTCCTCCGTGGATCAGAACGCGCCGCCCATCAAAGAGCGGCGCGGGGTGTTTTACTTGCTTGCGTGGAACAGGAAGCGCTGGTAGCGGGCCTTGTCGGCGTCGCGGACCATGATCTCCAGTTCCTCGTCGCCCATGACGGTGTTGCGGCCGGCGGCGTAGAGCGCGTCGACGCGCTCGCGGATCTTCGCCACCAGCGGATCGCTCTTGTCCACCGCCTGGTCGTCCTTGAGGGCGAAATAGCCGTTGAGCCAGTGGGCCACCGCGGCCAGGCCGCCGTGGGCGTCCACGGCCACCGACGCGGGCCGGTTCAGGAGCTTGGCGGTGTCGAAGATGTTGTAGATCTCCTCGTCCTTGAGCATGCCATCGGCGTGGATGCCGGCGCGGGTCACGTTGAAGTGACGGCCCACGAAGGGCTGGCGCGGGCTGATCTCGATGCCGATCTCGCGCTCCATGAAGTCCGCGATCTCCGTCACGGCGGTCAGGTCCATGCCGCCGGTCTCGCCGCGCAGGCCCATGTACTCCACCGCCATGGCCTCCAGCGGGCAGTTGCCGGTGCGCTCGCCGATGCCCAGCATGGAGCAGTTGACCGACGAGCAGCCGTACATCCAGGCCGCGCCGGCATTGCTGACCACCTTGTAGAAATCATTGTGGCCGTGCCACTCCAGCATTTCGCTCGGGACCTCGGCGTAGTGCCGCAGGCCGTAGATGATGCCCGGCACGGAGCGGGGCAGGGCCGCGCCGTAGTAGGTGACGCCGTAGCCCATGGTGTCGCAGGCGCGGATCTT
>CAMKAE010000202.1 GCA_946410395.1 uncultured Clostridia bacterium | reverse complement strand
TAGAGTGTCACGTTGACATCGTGAAGGTCGATGGTTCGAGTCCATTAAACCCCACCATTCCCGCGAAGGCTTGCAGAATAAGGCTTCGCGGGTTTTGCTTTGCTCCGGATTTATAGGCGCCTTTGTACCGCAATACGGATCCGGAGCGAAGACACGGCACAACCGCAAGCCATGGCCGACCCTGCGGACAGGCGCACGTTGAAAACGAATCGTACAGAACAACGCCTGGATCATGGTAAAACACTATGTTAGGGACGGTCTTTCAGCAGGAAGATGCCTGACCTTACTAAAACAGGATGAGGATGGTAAACAGAACCACCCAAGCAATCAATAAAGTGGTTATTAACATTATGCACAGGAAAACAAGGCCCGGGGCCTGCATTCATCGCGCGGCGCTCATCCCGGGTTTCTCATGGTGGACTCGCGGAAAACAGGCGTCGTTTTGACGTAGGTGCAGCAGAAGACCTGATCGGGGTTGTCGATGCGGCTCAGCAGCATGGTGGCTGCCACGCGCCCCATCTTTGCCACGGGGATCTCTGCCGTGGTCAGGGCGGGCTCCGTCACGGCGGACTGCGGGTTGCCGTCGAAGCCGGCCACCATCACCCGCTGCGGGATGGCAACGCCCATCTGCTTCAGGGCGGTCATGACCTGAATGGCCAGATAATCGTTGGCGCACAGCAACGCGTCGGGAAGCTCGGGCATGGCCTCCAGCCTGCCCCGGATCCAGGCCGTGTCCCCGTAGGGAGAATCATCCGGATCGCAGATGCTCAGCGCCGGGTCCGCAGTGAGGCCGATCTGCTGGAGCGCGTAGTTAAAGGCTATCCACCGCTCCTGGAAGCTGTTACAGTGCTTCGGATCACCCACAAAGCCCAGGCGGTGCGCGCCCTGCGCGGTCATGTGGCGCACCAGCGTGATGACGCTGGCCCTGTTTTCCATGGAGATCCAGTCCGATTCCATGGTGGTGCCGAGGGCATCGCTGCAGTGATCCACCAGCAGGGTCGGCAGCCCGAGCCCGGCGAGCATCTGCGTATACGCACAGTCAAACAGCTCGATGCCGAGGATTGCCGCGGTCTGTTCCAGGGAGATATTCTCCGGGAGCTTTTTTTGGTTGAATTCCTCGTCCGTGAGTTCATAGATCATCAGCGTATAGCCGGCGCGGCTGATGAAGCCGGCGAAGGCCGGGATGAACATGGAGCCGAAATGGCTGTCCGCCGGCATCTTGCCGGCCAGCAGTGCGATGTTCTGCCGGACCGGGGCCGGCGCCGCCTGTGGGTCGGCGGCGAACTGAAAAAAGCCGAGCTCTTGCGCCTTCTTCAGCACCATCTGCCTGGTAGACTCGGGGACGGTCTTTTTGTCGTTGAGCACCTTGGATACCGTATTGCGCGAAAGCCCGCAGGCATTCGCCAGCTCCTGGACCGTCATGCGGCGTATGGTCATATCATTCCTCCACGGTTTTTTCACGGATCATTACAGTATATATCACATGCGTCGGGAAAATGCAACCGAGGCACACCTTTCTCTCTGCAAGTTTACAAAATGCACAATATTCGCAAATTAAGATTTACATATTGACAAATCAATTGCCAGATTGTACAATTTGCACAGCTTCAATGTGCAAAGAGAACCATCGAAGTGCGAACGGTCAACTTGTCAGTCGCCATTGCCGGTATATGAGCCCAAAGGATCGGAAACGTTTTTCCGCCCCGATTTGTCTGAGAATGGGTGCACATGCAGCGCAAGGCGGCTGGGAACGCCCGCACGGCCTGGAAAGGGGGACGATGGCCGCGCCGGATGGAGGATGGAACCTGAGCGCTTGCTGCCCGGGCGCAGACGGATGAGGGCAGGCATGCCTGATCCGCCGGCAATTCGGCCGGCACCGCGATGTCACACCGGCAGACGCCTGTGAAGGGGCTCATCTGCCGACCGACAGGAGGAGGGAATTCCAATGGCAACACTGACACTGAAGAACATCAAGAAGGTTTACCCCAACACCGAGCGCACCGCCAAGAAGCGGAAGAAGAAGAACGACGAGCCGGTCAAGGAGAAGGCAAATCTCCAGATCACGGACGAGGGCGTGGTGGCGGTTCAGCAGTTCAGCCTGGACATTGCGGACCGAGAGTTCATCGTTCTGGTTGGACCCTCCGGCTGCGGCAAGTCCACCACCCTGCGCATGGTGGCCGGCTTGGAGGAAATCTCCGGCGGCGAGCTCTACATCGGCGACCGCCTGGTCAACGACGTGGCGCCTAAGGATCGGGATATCGCCATGGTTTTCCAGAACTATGCGCTCTATCCCCACATGAGCGTCTATGACAACATGGCCTTCTCCCTGAAGCTGCAGAAGGTGCCCAAGGACGAGATCCGCCAGAAGGTGGAGGAGGCGGCCCGCATCCTGGACATCACCGAATACCTGGACCGCAAGCCCAAGGCCCTCTCCGGCGGCCAGCGGCAGCGCGTGGCCATCGGCCGCGCCATCGTGCGCAATCCCCAGGTGCTGCTGATGGACGAGCCCCTGTCCAACCTCGACGCCAAGCTGCGCAACCAGATGCGCGCCGAGATCATCAAGCTGCGGCAGAAAATCAACACCACCTTCATCTACGTGACCCACGACCAGACCGAGGCCATGACCCTGGGCGACCGGATCGTCATCATGAAGGACGGCTTCATCCAGCAGATCGGTACGCCGCAGGAAGTGTTCGGCCATCCGAACAACCTGTTCGTGGCCGGGTTCATCGGCACACCGCAGATGAACTTCTTCAATGACTGTCAGCTGACCCTGGACAACGATGAGTACGCGGTGACCGTCATGGGCACGCGCATTGCGCTGACCAGACAGCAGCAGGAAAAGCTCAAGGCCGCTGAGCGCAAACCCGGTGGCGTGATCGTGGGCGTCCGCCCTGTTCACATGCGGATTGACCAGGACGGCTTCAGCGGCAAGATTGAAGTCTCTGAGATGATGGGTTCGGAGCTCCATCTGCATCTGAGTGTTGGGGATTCCGATGTGGTGGCCATCATTCCCACCGTCGGTCTGGATCTGAGCGAATATGCGATCGGCAAGACCATCAACTTCTCCTTCAGCCCGGATCTGATGCACCTGTTCGATCCGGAGACCACCAACAATCTGATCTGACCGGCCCGAGCCGTCGGAAGATTGAAAAACGGAACGAAAGGAGAACCTGTCATGACTACAGCCAAGGCTTCGGCTGAGCTTGCCCCAAAAGCATCCGGATCGAGAAGACTCAGGAGACTGAAGGACAATTATCCCTTCCTGATCATGCTCTTTCCCGCGGTGCTGATTGTCTTTCTCTTCAACTATTTGCCGATTTACGGCGTACTGATTGCCTTCCAGGACTTTATGCCGGGCGATGAGATCCTCTCGGCCAACACCCAATGGATCGGCTTTGAGAATTTTACCCGCTTCTTTACGGATGTACAGTTCTGGCCGCTGATGAAAAACACCTTCCTGCTGTGCATCATCGGCTTTGTGGTCGGCTTCCCGCTGCCCATCATCGTCTCCCTGATGCTCAACGCGACACGCGGAAAGAGAACCGCCAAGGTGCTGCAGACCATTTTCAACGGCCCGCACTTTATCTCCCTGGTGGTTATGGTCGGTATGCTGACGCTGTTCTTCGGCCGCTACGGCCTGGTGAACAACATCGTTGCCGGCCTGGGCGGTGAGAGAACCTCCTACTTCCTGCAGGAGTCCGCCTTCCGCCCCATGTACATCCTCTCCAGCAACTGGCAGGACTTCGGATGGAGCGCCATCATCTATATCGCCGCCCTCTCCAATGTGGACCCCGGCCAGCATGAGGCTGCGATCCTCGACGGCGCGTCCAGGTTCCAGCGCGTGATCCATGTGGACCTTCCGGCCATCATGCCCATGGTCAGCGTGATGCTGATCATGTCCATCGGCGGTCTGATGGGTGTCGGCTACGAAAAGGCGCTGCTGATGCAGTCCGACGGCAACCTGGGCGTCAGCGAGCTGATCGCGACCTACGTGTAAGGAGAGAGCAAGATGAAGCAGCTCAACAAGAAATATCTGGCCATCGCGGCCG
>CAMKAE010000201.1 GCA_946410395.1 uncultured Clostridia bacterium | reverse complement strand
CTTTGGTGTGAATGCCACAGAGCATTTTTCTGCTTCTGGACGTTTTCCAGAATGACGGCGGTATTTTACTTGCAAATAACAGAGAGGAGCCAAAGAAAGTAATGCCAATTTGTTGGATTGCTAAAATCCCCCTTATGAGCAGCTAAATGTTCGCTTTTTGAAAGCAATTGTATGTTGTCAGGATTGCCTTGCTGATCTGGATATGCTAATGCACTTTTCATATGCTGACCTTCGAAAGCAATACTCGACCAGCTTTGCACCTGGGGAAATGAAAATCGTCTGTAACAACCCGAAACTGATTCGTGGCGTCGTCCAAACGGGCGGCGCCTTCATTATGCCCTTGCGAAGGAGGTGATTCCCCGTGGCGTACAGCACATCTGACCTGATTGTCCGCCTGTCTCTTGACACGACTAATTTCGAAGGCTCCCTGTCCAAATTCGAGGGGCAGATGACGAAGCTGCAGGCTTCCTGCACCAACGCCAATTCTTGACATATGACAAGTAGTTTGGTAGGATGTGGTGTGGGAGGTGACCGCCGTGGAACAGATCATCCATCAGCTGCAGGATATGACTTATCTCAGCTGGGCCAAATCGCGCAACTCATCCGGGACAGCCGGGTCCTTTTTGAAGGCCTATGACGAGGATGCTGAGGGCAAGACGTATTACAAGCTGTCCAATTATGACGCCTGGAAAGGGATCATCGGGCACGAGTGTGTCAACGAAATCATCGTGGACCGTCTCCTGTCTCTTCTGGGCATTGAGCATCTCTCATACCGACTGATTCACGCGAGCGTCCTGATCGATCAGAAGGAGCACGAAACCTGGCTCTGCGCGTCCCGGGATTTCAAAAAGCGCGGCGAAAGCAAGATTGCCCTGGACGCCTACTATCAGGCAGAACGCCTTCCCGACGAATCGCCCATGGACTTCTGCATCCGGAATGGATGGGAGTCTGCGATCTATGAGATGCTGGTGATCGACTACCTGATTCTCAACCATGACAGGCACGGTGCAAACATGGAGGTGCTCCGCGATCCAAGGCAGAGGACTGTCCGCCTTGCGCCGCTGTTTGATCACGGTCTCTCTCTGCTCAGCCGCTGTGAAAGCACAGAGGCCATGCTTCGGGAAGATGTCATAGCCGACAAGCCGGTACAGTGCTTTGTGGGATCACGGTCCGCAAAGGAAAACCTGAGCCTGATTCCCCCGGACCGGCATCCACGGCTTCGTCCGCTGAAAGAAGGCGACCGCGATTCTTTGCTCGCCGGTCTGTCGGACGCACTGGACCGGCAATGGCTGGACAGGATCTGGGAAATGATTTGGAAAAGGTGGCAAATGTATGAGAATCTTCGCAATCAGGGATGACGCGCTGACGTCGGATGATGTGCTTGGATACCTGATCTATTATGAGCGTGCGAAGGCGTTCTATATCGAACTGCCGGATGAAGCCGATCCCTGGACAACCCCACTCCTGCTGTCTTCTTTTGTCAAACGCGGTCAGCGCTCCGTCAGCAGCTACTGGAGCCGGCTGTGGGTCCAGCAGCGCATTGTACCACAGGATCGTCAGAACATCGGCCAGGTCCTGAAAGAAAACGGGCTTGAGGAATACGATGAGTTTCAGCTTCTCATGCTCACCATGGGGCGCTGTGCGCAGGACGAATGCTATCTTGAGGAAATCAGCCCATCTGATCTTCCGCCTCTTTTGGTCGATCGCTGGAAGTGCAAGATCGAGGACGTCATCCCGCTCGGAGGATATCGGCTGCTTGTCTTCTTCCGCAGCGGTGAAGTGCGGATCGCCGATGTGGGCGCAATGGCGGACGCGCATCCCGAATGCAAGCCGTACATGACACGGAAGGAGCGTTTCAATACCGTAGAAGTCCAGCCCGACGGGTACGGCGTCATGTGGAATGACCGGGCGATGCTGTCGGACCGTGAACTCCATGAGAAAAGCGACAGTGTCCCCCTCTCACTGGAGGATTTTGTCAACTTCGTGAAACTTCGGATCGTCAATGTCCATGAGGCCGCTCAAATCCTCGGCTGCAGCAGGCAGAATATTGATGATCTGACCCGCAGAGGCAAGCTGCACCCCATCCGGCAGGATGAAAAGAATAAACTCTTCCTGCGGAATGAGATCGTGCAGCGCAAGCAGTCATAAAACCCGTTCCGTTTTTGGGCAGACCGGCTGCGTCTGCTCGTTTTTCGGAATCGGGTTGCTTGTGCTATATGCGGTTTTATGCTTCGGTGGTCATGGCTTTGCGCTCTGCGCGCCGGGTGTCCTGCCGGCGGTAGCTCTTGCCGCTGGGCACCACCCAGGTGACGGGGACGACGTCGCCCCAGCCGGCGCGGCGGCTGCTGTTGGCGGCCTTCTGCCGGCGCTTGGTCTGCTTGCGGAGCGGGATCATCGGCGGGCTATTCCGTTTCTTCTCCATGCGTCTCTCCCCCTTTCGGCGTGTTCGTCTTCTTTTCGGCATGGGGGATCATAGCACAGGCGGCGGCGGATGTCATTGAACTTGCAGTTGAAAACGGGCATAGCAAAGCATAATATGCCCGGCGCCCTTCCGCCCGATTCGCGATTGACAAACGCCCGCAAAGTGCTACAATACCCCTTGTTCATCGGAGGGTGGACGGTTCGTCGGAAATCGTCAACCGGATAAGATGCCAGGCTGAGAAGCCCGGGTCTTGTCCGGTTTTTTTCGGGAAAGGAAGGCGGCAGGTCATGCAGCGCAGCAATGATTTCACCACCGGAGGGATTCTGTCCCCGCTTCTTCGATTCATGATCCCCGTGTTCTTCGCCATGCTTCTCCAGGCCATGTACGGCGCCGTGGACCTGCTGATCGTCGGCAAGTTCGCGGAGTCCCTGGACGTCTCCGCCGTGTCCACGGGGTCCCAGATCATGATGACCCTCACCAACCTGGTGTCCAGCTTTGCCATGGGTACCACGATCCTCCTCGGGCAGCGCATCGGCGAGGGGCGCGGAAAGGAAGGCGGGCAGGTGATCGGCAGCAGCATCTGTCTGTTTGCCGCGATCGCGGGCGCCTTCACCGTCCTCATCGCGGCGCTGTGCAGGCCGATCAGCACCCTGATGAACGCGCCGGCCGAGGCGTTTGACGAGACCGCGCGCTACATCATGATCTGCGGGCTCGGCTCCTTCTTCATCATCAGCTACAACCTCATCGGCAGCATCTTCCGGGGGATCGGCGATTCGCGCACGCCGCTGATGACGGTGGCCATCGCGTGCGTGTGCAACATCATCGGCGACCTGCTGCTGGTGGCCGTGTGCGGATGGGGTACGGCCGGCGCGGCCATCGCGACGGTGCTCGCCCAGGCCGTGAGCGTCTTCATTTCCCTGCTGATCCTGCGCAGAAAGCAGCTGCCTTTTGAGCTGTCCCGATCAGACCTGCGGTTCCGCGCTCCGGTCATCCGGAAGGTCGTCTCCCTGGGCCTGCCGATCGCGCTGCAGGACTTCCTGGTGGGCGTCTCGTTCCTGGTGATCCTCGCGATCGTCAACGGTCTCGGCCTGGTGGCCTCCGCCGGCGTCGGCGTGGCGGAGAAGGTGTGCGGCTTTATCATGCTGATCCCGGCCGCCTTTATGCAGGCCATGGCTGCCTTCGTGGCGCAGAACATCGGCGCGGGGAAATACGGCAGGGCGAAGAAAACGCTCCTGTACGCCGTCAGCGTCTCCATGATCCTGGCGGTCGGCATGTTTGCCCTCACCTTCTGGCGGGGCGATCTGCTCTCCGGCATTTTCGCGAAGGACGCGCCGGTCATCGCGGCCTCCGCCGACTACCTGAAGGCCTATGCCATCGACTGCCTGCTGACCTGCTTCCTGTTCTGCTTCATCGGCTTCTACAATGGCCTCGGCATGACGCGCTTCGTCATGATCCAGGGCATTGTCGGCGCGTTCCTCGTCCGGATCCCGGTCGCCTTCCTGATGAGCCGCGAGGTGCCGCCGTCCATGTTCCACATCGGCCTGGCGACGCCCTGCTCCACGGTGCTGCAGGTCGCTCTGTGCCTGATCTGGTTCCGTATCGCGAACAAAAAGTATCGTTCACTCGCAGGGCC
>CAMKAE010000200.1 GCA_946410395.1 uncultured Clostridia bacterium | reverse complement strand
CACTTTCGCCGCGAGGTGTACAGCGTGACGATCCCGCGCAGCGTCCGCCTGGGCGAGGCGCCGAGCCATGGCGAACCCATCCATGTGTACGATCCGCGCTCCGCCGGTTCCCTGGCCTACGCGGTGCTGGCCCGGGAATTCCTGCACCGCAACGGCAAGCGCGCGAAGCCGGGCTCCCTGCCGATGCCCGCAAAACAGATATAACCGGTGCCCGGACGCCTGTCCGGCACACGAGGAGAGGTCAATATGGCAAAGAAAACCCACGGTCTCGGGCGGGGCCTGGACGTCCTGCTGCCGGATGTGTCCGACACCGAGAGCGGGATCCGGGAGATCGGGATCGGCGACATCGATCCCAACCCCGACCAACCCCGCCGGACCTTCACCGAGGAAAGCATTCGCCAGCTGGCGGACTCCATCCGGGAAATGGGCCTGCTGCAGCCCGTGCTCGTGACGCAAAACGGCAGCCGTTACCGCCTGGTGGCCGGCGAGCGCCGCTGGCGCGCGGCCCGGTTTGCCGGGCTCACGACCATCCCGTGCATCGTCCGGGACATGGACCGCAGGCAGGAGATGGAAGCCGCCCTGATCGAAAACCTGCAGCGTGAGGACCTGAACCCCGTGGAATCCGCACAGGGCATCCGCTCGTTGATGAACGAATACGGCTACACCCAGGAGGAAGTCGCTGCCCGGCTGGCCAAGAGCCGCCCCGCCGTGGCCAACCTGCTGCGCATCCTCACCCTTCCGGAAGCCGTTCTGGATCTGGTCCGGGATGAGCGCCTCTCCATGGGCCATGCCCGGGCGCTGGCCGGTCTGGAGCGGAATCCCGAGGCTCAGACCGCCCTGGCCCGGCTGGCGGTTGAAGAGGGCTGGAGCGTCCGCCGCCTGGAGGAAACCGTGGCGGCGCAGAAGACCCGCAAGCCCGCCAAGCCCGTTCGCCGGGGAGAGATCTCTGCGGAGCTGCGTCAGTTGGAGGACAACATGCGGGAGCGCCTGGGCGTGCGCACGACCATCACCGGCAACACAAACCGCGGCAGGATCGTCCTGCAGTATTCCTCCGCCGCGGAGCTGGAAGCCGTGTGGGATGCCATCGAGCGGCTGCGCAACGCCTGAACGGCGCATCGAACAATGACTGGAGGAAGCGATTACCATGCAGTCCGATCTTCCCCGCTGGGACGGTCCGCTCTCTCATCCGTTTTATTCGCATGTTATAAAGCGGATGCTTGACTTCCTGCTGGCGCTGATCCTGCTGATCCCGGGGCTGCTGGTGATGGCGCCGCTGGCCGTCTGGGTCAAGCTCGACAGCCCCGGCCCTGTTTTCTATCGCGCGCCCCGCGGCGGCTATCACAACAGGACCTTTCGGATCATGAAGTTCCGCTCCATGGTCGTGGACGCGGACAAGTCCGGCGGCACCACCGCCCTCAACGACAGCCGGGTCACCCGGGCCGGTAAGGTCATGCGCCGGCTGAAGCTGGACGAGCTTCCCCAGCTGTTCAACATCCTCAAGGGCGAGATGTCCTTTGTGGGGCCGCGGCCCGAGCTGCTGCTCTACACCACGCAGTACACCAAAGAGCAGGAGTGCATCCTCTGGGTCCGCCCCGGCATCACTGACCGCTCCTCGATCGTGTATATCGCGCAGGATGAGCTGCTGGGCACGGAAAACCCCGTGGAGAACTACGAGAAATATATCCTGCCCGAGAAAAACCGCCTCCGGGTGGAATACGCCCTTCACCAGTCCTTCCCCCTGGACTGCCGGCTGTTTTTCGAGACCATCGGCGGCGTGTTCGGCAAGGCGAAGAAAATGCAGGAAGAGCACCATCAGCACCACAAGGAGGAGAGCAAATGACCGCGGTCTCATACACGGAACTGACCCATGCGGGCTTCTCCCCTGCCGGTCCGGATACCGCGGATCCCCGTGTGCTGGCCTGGCTGATCCGACGGCACGGCCTGGAAATGACCCATCTGAGCCGCGGCAGCCACATCGGCGCCATCTTTTCCGTGGCGGAGATCATCGCGGTACTGTATACAAAAGTTTTGCGTATTCGCCCCGATGATCCGAAGTGGCCCGAGCGAGACCGGCTGATCCTCTCCAAGGGCCACGCCGGGGCCGCTGTATACGCCGCGCTGGCGGAGCGCGGCTTTTTCCCGGTTGAGGAGCTGAAGACCCATTACGCCAACGGCTCGCGGCTCTCCGGGCACGTCAGCCACAAGGGCATCCCCGGCGTGGAGATGTCCACCGGTTCCCTAGGCCACGGGCTCAGCGTGGCGGTGGGCATGGCGCTGGGCGCGAAGCGGGACGGCGCGGCCTGGCGCACGTACTGCGTGCTCGGAGACGGTGAATGCGACGAAGGCTCGGTCTGGGAGGCGGCCCTGCAGGCCCGGCAGTTCGGCCTGGACCGCCTGACCGCTGTGGTGGACCACAACCGCATGCAGTCTCTCGACTTCTGCGAAAACACACTGGCGCTGGAGCCCTTCGCGGACAAGTGGCGGGCCTTCGGCTGGCATGTGATCGAGGCCGACGGTCACGACACCGACGCGCTCGCCGCGGCCTTTGCGGAGGCGGACGCCGTTCGTGACCGGCCCAGCGTCATCATCGCGAAGACCGTTAAGGGCAAGGGTGTCTCCTTTATGGAAAACAACATTCTCTGGCACTATCGGACCCCGCAGGGCGAGGAATACGAGGCGGCGCTTCTGGAACTGGAGGGACAGCGGCCATGAGAGACGCATTCACCCGTGCCCTGATGCGGGAAGCCGCTGAGAATCCGCAGCTGACGCTGATCACCGGCGATCTGGGCTTCGGCGTGCTGAAGCCCTTCTGGGAGACCTATCCGAACCAATTCATTAACGCGGGCATCGCCGAGCAGAGCATGACCGGCATGGCGGCGGGACTGGCCCTGACCGGCCGCACAGTGCTGACATATTCCATCGGGAACTTTCCGACACTCCGGTGCCTGGAACAGATCCGCAACGACTGCGCCTACCACGGCGCGGCCGTGAAGATCGTCTGCGTCGGCGGCGGCTTTGTCTACGGCAGCCTCGGCATGAGCCATCACGCTACCGAGGACATCGCCATCCTGCGCGCCCTCCCCGGCGTGACCGTCTTCACCCCCGGCGACCCCGCGGAGGTGGAGGCCGTTGTGCCGGTGATGCTGCGCACTCCGGGCACGTGCTATCTGCGACTGGGGCGCGGCGGCGAGCCCAACGTCCATCCGGGCCCCGTACAGGGCTGGATCCTGTCCGAGCCCCTGACCCTGCGGCACGGCACGGACGTGGCCCTGCTCTCCGCAGGCGGCATCCTGACGCAGACCGCGGAGGCCGCGGATCTGCTCGCCGCCCGGGGAATCTCCGCGGAAGTGGTGTCTTTCCCCTGCGTCAAGCCCATCGATGATGAGAAAACAGCGGAGATCATCGCGCGCTTCCGGCATGTCGTCACCGTTGAGGAGCACAATATCGTCGGCGGCTTCGGCTCGGCGATCTGCGAGATCGCAGCGGGGTCCGGCACCGGCTGCCGTATCCACCGCATCGGCATGATGGACAAGTATTCCGCGATCGTCGGCACGCAGCAGTATCTTCGCAGCCAGTATGGGATGGACGCGAAAGCCATTGCGGAGCGAACGGAAGCCTGGCTGCGCGGAGAATGACCGCCGTCACGACCGCACAAATCTCCTGCACATAGAACAATGGGAGGTTTTCCTATGTCCCTTGATCTCAACGCGATCCACGCGGAACTCATTGAACAGCTCAAAGACATCACCGGTGTGTGCGAGCGCCACGGCATCGGCTACAACATGATGTGCGGGAGCCTGCTGGGCACTGTGCGGCATCACGGCTTCATCCCCTGGGACGACGACGTGGACCTGCTCATCACCCGGGAGGAGTTCACGCGTTTCCGGGAGGTTTACCCGAAGGAGTGCGATCCGCGCTTTGAGCTGACCTATCTGAACACCTGGACGCCCCGGGTCATGAACCGGGATCCGGAGAAGGCCGCGGCCTTCACGGACCTGTTTATCCTCGACCATGTGCCCCCGGAAGGCTTCCGGCGCAATTGGTGGTTCCTGCGGCTTCACCTGCTGCAGGGCATGCTCAAGCGCAACACGGATT
>CAMKAE010000199.1 GCA_946410395.1 uncultured Clostridia bacterium | reverse complement strand
ATCGAGACCACGGTGATGGCCATGTGCTGGGGAGGCCAGCTGCAGGCCATGGCGCCGGTCCTGGACGCGTCGCATTTCCCGGGCATGCGGCTGATCCGCCCCCTGTACCTGGTGCACGAGGACGACATCATCGCCTGGCGGGACGCCAACGGCCTGTCCTTCATCCGCTGCGCCTGCCGGTTCACGGAGCAGTCGGAGGAGGATCACACCTCCAAACGCCTGGAAGTGAAAAAGCTGCTCCGGCGCCTGCGGGAGGAAGATCCCGGGGTGGAGCAGCGGGTTTTCGACAGCCTGCACCATCTGCAGGCGGAGACTTTTCCGGGGTGGAAGCGCGGCGGGGAAGCGGCCGCTCAGCCCGGCGCGCCGACCCGGTCCGGCACCTCCAGCACATAGCGCTCGAAGGCGTTGATCACCGGAATGCCGTGGTATTCCACCTTCCGGGGCGCGGCCCAGTTGTAGCTGCGGTGGACATGGCCGTGGCAGAAGGCCAGCGGCCGCACCCGGTCCGCCAGCTCCAGGAAGCAGTCAAAGCCGCGGTGGGCATAGTCCTCCGCGTCGCCGTAGCCGGTCATGGGGGCGTGGGTCACGATGATGTCCACCCCACCGGCCTTGCGGATCGGACGGCGCAGCTTATCGATGCGCCGGGCCATCTCCACCTCCGTGTACTGATATTCGCCGCCGGAGTACTTCTTGCACCCGCCCAGGCCTAGAAAGCGCAGCCCGCAGCAGGTCACCACCCGACCGTCGATGTTCTCGCAGCCCTCCGGCGGCTCCTTGACATAGGACGTGTCGTGGTTGCCGGGGACATAGAGCAGCGGCTTGCCGGTCAGGGTCACCAGAAACTCCAGGTAGGCGCGCTTCAGATCGCCGCAGGAGACGATCACATCGATCCCAGCCACGCGCTCGGGCTGATAGAAGTCCCAGAGCGCAGGGCTTTCCGTGTCGGAGAGCAGCAGGATCTTGATGTGGACCACCTCCTTTTTTGTTATTCGGCTTTCTCTTCCTTTTGTGCCTGTTTCTCCGGTTCCTCCGCGGGAACGGGCTTGTCCTCCGGGAGGGCCAGCAGGCGGGCGGTCTCCTGGGCGGCCGGCATCAGGTCCCCGATCCGGGGAATGGCGCCCACCACATGGTCGCTGAGCCAGTTCATCTGCATCAGCGCTTCGGCGGACAGCGTCTCCCCGGCGCTGATGCGCTCCGCGCCGTTCTGGTCGAGCACCGGGCCCTCAAAAGGCTGGATGCTGCCGTCGGTGAGGCCGGTTTTGAGGATGCTCGCCAGCTGCCGCACACCCGGGGGCAGGATCTCCGACAGCTTCACGTCGATGACCCCGGAGGACATGCCCCACCAGTAGCTCACCGCCGTGTCCTGGGCTGCGGCGCTGTTCCACGCGCCCGCCAGCACGCTGCGAACCATCTGCTCGTAGGTTTTGCCCCACTCCCACACGTCCGACGCCAGCGCCAGGAACGACCCGTCGTCGGATATCAGCGAGGTGGACCAGCCCAGGCCGATGCTGCTTGGCGTGCTGGCCGCCACCGGGTGGCCGGAAATGATCCGCGCCCCGGCGGCCCACAGGCGCTCCACCGGATCACCGCCCAGGCATGACCACTCCAGCAGCACCCTGGCGTCCGGATTGGTCATGCGCAGGCCCTGGGCAAAGGCGTTCACCGCCGCCGGCACCCCCTGGATGGGGTAGCGGGCCACATAGCCCACGGGATCCTTCCCGCACAGCACGCCGGCGATGGCGCCGGAGATGAACTTGGCCTCATGGATCCGGCTGTAGTAGGTGCGGATGCCCACGAACGGGACGGACAGGGCGCAGACCAGCACCTTCACATTGGGGTGCAGGGCCGCGGCCTGCCGGGCCGGCGCCAGCAGCGTGGGCGCCGTGGCGATGACCAGCTGCGCGCCGTCGCGGACGATGGCGCGCTCCATCAGCTCGTCGGCGCTCTCCTCGCCCACCACATAGGCCTTCGTGCGGACCTGGTCTCCCAGGGCGGCCTCCATGGCCAGCCGGCCATCCTCATGGCCCCGGGTCCACACGCTGGACGCCGGCGAATTGACATGGATGAAGGCCACGTTCAAAACGGGCTTTGAAATGCCCTCGAGGATGCGGCCCACCAGGCTCTTCCCGGGAATCTCCGGCTCGGTGGAGACCTCCTTGGGCTCGTCCTTGGCCACAAAGCGCATGTCCGGCATCAGGGCGTCCACGCGCCGGCGCATCTCCTCCCGGTCCAGCTCCCGGAGCTGCTCATAGGGATAAACCTCCAGGCACATCAGGAGCACGTCGCTGACGGTAAGGGTGGGAAGCTGGTTGGCCACGCGGCTCTGGCAGGCATCCCGGACCTTCCAGTACAGGGCCATGAAGGCCTGCCGGTCGTCGTCGGTCCAGACGTGCTCCGGCTCCATATTCAGGGCCTTCTCCAGCCGGTCCCAGCAGCCGGGCTTCTCATAGCGCAGCGCGTACACGCCGCTGCGGCGCCAGAACTTCAGGAATTCCTCGTAGGCCTTGTATTTCGGGTCCTCCGAGGGCAGGGGCAGCACCCGGGTCACCTTCGCCCGGATCGTGAGCGCGTCGTAGCTGCTCAGCACACTGACCCGCTTATGGCCCTCCAGCACATAGAACTGTCCCATGTACTCATCGCAGACGATGGGGTCTGTGATGCCCGTCTCGCCCAGATGGGCGTCGCACAGGCTGATCCACTTGGTGGCAAACTCGGTGGTGTCCGCCAGCAGCGGCATGAAGTTTCCTGCAAAGGCGCTGCGGCGTCCCTCCGCCACCGTGCCCACGATGGCGTCGATGGGGATGTCGATGATCCCCAGCTCAATGCGGCTGGCGGCGGAGAGCTCCGGAAAGATCTCCTGCAGCACGGCGGGGTAAGGGTCCTGATCCCTGGCTGTGCGGGCTGCCGCGTATTTCTGACCGCGCCTGAGCGCGAGATGGTATTGATCGTATGCTTCCTTGGAATACAAGGGCGCACCTCCTTCCGTTGGTACAGCCCGATTATACCGCACGAGGCGGTGAATTCAATAGCAGGGACGGCGGCGGAGCGACCATTCCCGCCATCCCGCACGAAAAGCGCGCAGGGCGCGTCACTTGTGGTAGCGCTCCCCGGCGGTGATCCGGGCGCAGCGGTACAGCTGCTCGAGCAGCATCACCCGGGCCAGCTGGTGGGGAAAGGTCATGGCGGACATGGACAGCTCCTCGTCCGCCCGGGCGATCACCGCGTCGGAGAGCCCCAGGGAGCCCCCGATGACGAACACGATCTCCCCGGCGCCCCCCACGGCCAGGCTCTCCAGATGCCGGGCCAGGCCGGGGGAGTCCCAGGACTCGCCGGGAATGGTCAGGGCGATGACGTGATCCCCGGGGCGGATAGCCTTCAGGATGGCCTCGCCCTCCCGCTGCTTCACCTGCTCCGCCAGCGCCTCTGAGCCGCCCGGCGGCTCCGGCAGGTCCTGCAGCTCCGTCTCCCGGTATTTTCCGTACCGGGAGAGGCGCTTGAGGTATTCGTCCGCCATGGCGCGGTACGGCTTTTCACGCAGCCTGCCCACCGCGATGATGGTTGCGTTCACGGCGCGCTCCGATCAGTAGTTCTCGGCCCGGAGCATGAAGTAGCTCTGCGGATGGTTGCACACGGGGCAGACCTCGGGCGCCTTGGGGCCGACGACAATGTGACCGCAGTTGGCGCACTCCCAGATGCAGTCGCCCTCCCGGCTGAACACCAGGTTCCCCTCGATGTTGGCCAGCAGTTTGCGGTAGCGCTCCTCGTGGGCCTTTTCAATCGCGCCCACCAGCTCGAACTTCTCCGCGATCTCCTCAAAGCCCTCCTCCCGGGCTTCCTTCGCCATGCGGGCATACATGTCCGTCCACTCAAAGGCCTCGCCGGCCGCGGCCGCCGCCAGGTTGCTGACGGTGTCCTTCACCGCGCCGCCCTCGAGATACTTGAACCAGATCTTGGCGTGCTCTTTTTCGTTTTCAGCAGTTTCCTCAAAGATCCGGGCAATCTGCACATACCCGTCCTTCTTGGCTTTGGAGGCGAAGTAGGTGTACTTGTTGCGCGCCTGGCTCTCGCCGGCAAAGGCCTCCTGCAGGTTCTTCTCGGTCCGGGTGCCCTTCAGCTCTTTCATCGTGAAATCCTCCTTG
>CAMKAE010000198.1 GCA_946410395.1 uncultured Clostridia bacterium | reverse complement strand
GCGCTGGCCTTCATCGGCATCGCTTCCTTCGTGATCAGCAGGGTGGTGAAGCAGTATGACAGCTAAGACAGAATCCCTTCCCCGCAAGGACAGGCGTTCCGCCAACAAGAAGAGCGGCGGTTATCTGCTCAAAGCCGGCATCCGGAAGTGGGCGGTTTCCATCATCCGCGGCCTGCTGATCTTCGGTCTGTGCTTCATGATCATTCAGCCCATGCTGACCCGTTTCAGCACGAGCCTGATGCAGGAGCGCGACCTGTACGACTCCACGGTGGTGCTGCTGCCGCGCAACGTGACGCTGGAAAACTACAGCATCGTCTTCCAGCTGACCAACTGGCCCGTGTCCATGCTGAACACGCTGTGGACCTCGCTGCTGGTCAGCGTGCTGCAGGTGATCGCCTGCACGCTGGTGGGCTACGGCTTTGCGCGCTATGAGTTCCCGCTCAAGCGCTTCTGGTTTGCCTGCGTGGTGATCATGATCATCATCCCGCCCCAGACCATCGCGACGCCGCTGTACATGTACTTCCGAGAGTTCGACATCTTCGGCATTTTCAGGACCCTGGGCGGGCAGCCCCTGAACCTGCTGAGCCAGATGACCCCCTACATGCTGATGAGCATCACCTGCATGGGCCTGAAGAACGGCCTGTACATCTACATGCTCCGGCAGTACTTCAACGGCATCCCCAAGTCGCTGGAGGAAGCGGCCTTTGTGGACGGCTGCTCCACGCTGCGCACCTTCGGAACGATCATGCTGCCCGACGCCATGCCCACGGTGCTCAGCTGCTTCCTGTTCTCCTTTGTGTGGCAGTGGACGGATCTGTTCTACACCCGCAACTTCATTCCGTCGAGCATGCCGGTCTACTCCCGGGAGCTCTCCTCCATCCTCACCCGCATGAGCCGGTTCTTCTCCGCCGACGCGGACAAGGCCGTGGTGGTGCCCCCGGCCCGTCAGCAGCAGCTGGTGGCCATCGGTGTGCTGATCTGCTGCATCCCGCTGATCATTCTTTACATTTTCACACAAAGAACTTTTGTCGAAAGTATTGCAATGTCGGGCTCAAAGGAGTAAAATACACTCATCCCGGCGCGTGCCGGACAAAAAAACCGAATCTGTGCATATGCCCGGTCTGAGGACGGACATGTGTATGGAAAATAAAAAAGGAGGAACCCATCATGAAGAAACTGGTTTCCCTGATCGTGGCGCTGGCTATGGTGCTGGCTTGCTGCGCAGCGCTGGCCGAGGCTCCGGAGGGATACCCCGAGGTCAAGGAAGGCATCGACTTTGGCGGTGCTGACATCTACATCTACGACTACTGGTCCGGCGATGTGGGCAGCGACGCCCGCGAAGAGAATCCCACCGAGGAGCAGGCCGCTCAGTATGCGTATCGCGACTGGCTGAACAGCACCTACAACTGCCACATCGTGCAGAAGCAGAAGGGCGACTGGGGCTCTCAGATCACTGAGTTCACCAACTTCGTGTCCGCTCCCGACGGCTCCTACACCCTGTGGATCATCGAGCCCGGCTCTGTGTCCGCCGCGATGAAGAACGGCTATTTCGCCGCCTGGAACAACGATCTGATCGATCTGTCCGAGGACAAGTGGAATGCCGCGACCTCTTCCCGCATGACCAAGGACGGCAAGGTCTACGGCGTGTACACCGGCGCCACCGAGCCCCGCGGCATGCTGTACTTCAACAAGAAGCTGCTGGAGAATGCCGGCATCGATTACAACGACATTTATGACATGCAGAAGGATGGCACCTGGACCTGGGAAGCTTTCGAGGACCTGTGCAAGAAGCTGACCTATGACGCCGACAACGACGGCATCTATGACTACTACGGCCTGGTCGGCTCCGGCGACGACTTCTACATGCTGGCTGTCGTGAACAACGGCGGCGCCATGTTCGGCATCGACGAGGAAGGCAAGCTGGCTCCCACCATGAACAGCCCCGAGGCGCTCGAGGCTTTGAACTGGGCCAAGGCCATGTGGACCACCTACTCCGCTCCCGCCGGTGAAGGCGCGAACTGGGACTGGTACAAGAATGCCTGGAAGCAGGGCTACTGCGCGTTCTATATGTATCAGGGCTACGGCGGATTCAATGACAACTCCGAGATGGCCGACATGGAAGATCCGTGGGGCGCTGTGATGTTCCCCGTGGGCCCCTCCGGCGACACCTACAAGCACATCTCCAGCGACAACATCACCGTCATCCCCGCTGTCTATGACGAAGAGACCACCGCGAAGCTGGCCTTCATCTATGACATGTGGACTCGTCCCACCCCCGGCTTCGACGATGAGTTCGGCTGGGTCGGCAACAAGCTCAACTACACCGACGAGCGCGCCGTGCTTGAAACCTACGCCATGATGCGTGAGAACGAGCATGCGGTCGGCAACCTCTGCCTGAACCTCGGCACTCAGAACGACGTTCTGGGCCAGCCCCTGCTCTGGCAGCTGGGTGGCAACGATCCTCAGGCTCTGATCGACGAGAATATGCCCACCTGGCAGGCTCTGTGCGACGACTTCAACAAGTAATGATCTGAGCGATCAGTCCATCACAAGTTGACGCACGCCCCCGCGAGCAATCGCGGGGGTTTTTGCATGCGGAGGTTTGCCCTTCGGGCGGCAGCGGGCGCATTTTTCCGGCTTGGATTTCGGCGGAGAAAGGGATTGACATTCCGGGGCTTGTTTTTGTAAAATAGATATATCATGGTAACGATTCAGTCGTGCAGAGAAATCCTTCCGCCGATGCGGGAAAAGGGGCGCAGCAAGCGGCGCCCCTACAATGATCCGTGGCAGAAGCGGCAAGATGACTTTGGCTGGGAAAACCGACACAGCCCTTGTCTCCCCGGCTTGCCGGGGAGGGGGACCGCCGCAGCGGTGGAGGGGCTTCGCGATACGGCTGAACCGATCATTACAATCAAAAAAGTCACAGGTATTCACTTGCAAAACAGATGTGAATGGATTATACTTGAGATTGATAGATTTGGCGAGACGGAGGTGGAGATGCGTGGATAAACAGGAGCTGTTCCGGTATTTCATGGAAAACTACTATCCGCGGCAGGAGATCGTTTACAAACTGCCCACCTCCATGCCCATCGCGGTGTTTTGGCCGGAAATGCTGGCTCATCGCTGCGAGAGAGCCGTCAAGCTGCCGCTGCGTGCTGTTTCAGACGAGCCGTTCTGGTATGTGCCGACCGACAAACTGATGCGATCCGGTGACGCGCTTGCGTATGCGGTGCGCTGTGAAAGCGCGGGTTTTCCGCCGCGCAGAGAAGCCGAAGAGGGAATCATGGACGAGGCGTTCTGCTCAAGCGCCATCGAAGGGGCGTACAGCACAAGGGACAAAGCCCGCGAGCTGATCCGGAGCCGGAAACCGCCCGAGACCAAGGACGAGAGAATGATCGTCAACAATTACGAAGCGCTGCGCTTTGCTTCAGAGCACCTGGATACGCCCATCAATGAGGCGGTAACACTCGAGATCGCGCGGATTCTGACCGAGGGAACGCTTGAAGACGGGACAAAGCCCGGATGGCGGGACGGCCCCGTTCAAGTTGTCTCCGGCCGGCAGAAAGTGGTGTATGTCGCTCCGGATGCCGACCGGATCCGGCCCATGCTGGATGATTTGTTCGCATTCCTGGCCATGGGCGATATTCATCCGGTCATCAAGGCCTGCGCCGCGCACATCTACTTTGTGACCGTCCATCCGCTGTTCGACGGAAACGGGCGGACGGCCCGGGCGCTGGCGTACATGATTCTGCTGCAGGCCGGCTATGACTTTTTCCGGCAGATTCCGATTTCCGGGCTGCTGGTACAGGAGCGCGCCAAATACTACAAAGCCATCCGGGCCTCGCAGGATCCGGCCAACGGAAACGACTTCACCTTTTTCATGGAGTACTATTCGGACATGCTTTTCAGGAGCATCGCCGGAATGCAAACCCGCATGGATGAAACAAGAAGACTTGCGGGGCTTCGTCAGGAGGCGGCATCGCTTGCCGCGGCAGACCGTCTCATTGCGGGGATGGAATGGCTGTACAGCAAGGGTATCCAGACCATCACGACAGAGAAATGGAAGGAAAAGCACGCAGTCTCCTTTGAGACAGCCAGAAAGGATTTGACCTGGCTGACGGAGCATGGTTATCTGACTGCGAGAACCTCCGGCCATAAGAA